>JAUVUL010000341.1 GCA_030600975.1 Candidatus Aegiribacteria sp. | reverse complement strand
GGTTGCTGTTGTTAAACCGGGAAGAGTGATGTTCGAACTTGAAGGAGTTCCGGTTGAACTGGCAAAATCCGCCATGAGGCTTGCGGGACACAAGCTTCCAATCAAGACCAGATTTATGGTTCGGGATAAGGAGGATCTGTAGATGAAAACCAACGAGCTTCGTTCAATGAGCCTTGAAGAACTTGAAGAGCACGCTCGGGAGCTCAGGCAGGAAATTTTCAACCTCAGGTTTCGCAGAACTACCCAGCCACTGGATAACCCCCTTCGGATAAGGATTACCCGGAAAAACCTCGCCAGAACACTTACTGTAATCAGAGAGCTTGATCTGGGATTGGAATCCAGGACCGGGGAAGGAAGTTAATATGACCGAAGCAAGAACAGGGAACAGAAGGGTTCTTACAGGAACCGTCATTTCCAGCGCTATGGATAAAACGGTTGTTGTGGAGGTTGTATCCCTCAAGGCACACCCGGTTTTCAAGAAGCGCTACCGAACAACAAAAAAATATTATGTCCACGATGAAGAGAATCAGTGCAACCCGGGAGACAAGATTTCGATATCTGAGACACGGCCTCTCTCGAAAACCAAGCGCTGGCGTGTTCTCGATATAGTGGAACGGGCACGATAGGAGGAATCGGCGATGATTCAGGCAGAAACAAAACTGAAAGTTGCGGACAATTCCGGTGCCCGTACTGTGCAGTGTATCAAGGTTCTTGGGGGCAGCAGGCGCAGGTACGCAACCATCGGAGACATTATCGTGGTCACTGTTAAGGATGCCCTGCCCGATGGCGCAGTCAAGGCCAAAGAAGTGCGAAGAGCAGTTATTGTCCGTGTTAAAAAAGAGCTGAACAGGCAGGACGGAACATCCGTCCGGTTCGGAGACAATGCAGCGGTCATACTGGATGAATCCTACCAGCCGGTCGCTACAAGAATTTTCGGGCCTGTTGGACGCGAGTTGAGGGAACATTTCATGAAAATAGTTTCCCTGGCTCCGGAGGTGATCTGATGCATATCAGAAAGGGAGACAAGGTACGTGTCCTGACCGGAGCGGAAAGGGGCAAGGAAGGTAAGGTCCTTAAAGTATTCGCTCGAAACAATCGTGCTATAGTTGAGGGACTGAACCTTATTAAGAGGCATACCAGGCCGTCTTCCCGCAATCAGCAGGGAGGAATAATAGAGAAGGAAGCTGCGATACATCTTTCCAATCTACATGTGGTATGTCCCGGTTGCGGAGAAGCTTCCGGTATTAAGCGGATCAGAGATGAAGAAGGCAGGCTTCAGCGACACTGCAAGGCATGCAACGAAACAATATCAACCGGTTAGGAGGTGACCAGTGAGAACTATGCCAAGACTTGAAAAATTATATGTAGTGGAACTGCGGGATAAGATGAAAAAGCGTTTTGAATATGATAACGTGAACAGAATTCCCCGCCTCCAGAAAGTCGTAATAAACATGGGGCTTGGAAGAGAAGCCATGGACAATGCGAACAACCTGAAGAACGCGACCGAACAGCTTGCTACCATTGCTGGCCAGATGCCGGTGGTTGCAAAGGCCAAGAAGTCAGTTGCAGGATTCCGTCTTCGAGAGGGAACACCTATCGGAACATTCGTCACTCTAAGAGGCGACAAAATGTGGGAGTTCCTGGACAGGCTCATCACGTTTTCCATACCTCAGGTAAGGGATTTCAGGGGACTTTCTCCAAGAGGATTCGATGGGCACGGCAACTACAATTTCGGTGTTGAGGAACAGGCAATATTTCCTGAGATCAATGTAGACAGTATTGATAAATTCAGGGGAATGAACATAACCATCGTAACAGACGCATCCACGGATGAGGAAGGCCTTGAGCTTTTGAAGCTTATAGGCATGCCCTTCCGCACGAGTTCGCGTTAGCAGGGGGTGGAGATAAATTGGCTAGAAAAGCTCTTGTAGAAAAACAGAAGAAAACCCCCAAGTTCAAGGTCAGGAAGTACAATCGGTGCTCTATCTGTGGGCGTCCGAGGGGATACTTGAGAAAATTCGGTATTTGTCGTATCTGTTTCCGGGATATGGTCAACAGGGGCCTTATTCCCGGCGTACGCAAAGCAAGCTGGTAGGGAGGCAGAAATATGTCAATGACAGATCCAATAGCGGATATGCTTACCCGGATTCGAAATGCTTCCCGGGCAGAACACAAGATAGTTGATATCCCCGCTTCGAAGATGAAGATTTCAATAGCAAGGACTCTTTACAACAGAGGGTTCATCAGGGGTTTCAGAAGAATGGAGGATGGGAAGCAGGGTTTACTGAGGGTCTACCTCGCGTTCACTAATGATCAACCTCTGATCGTTGGGATTAAGAGAATATCTAAACCCGGCTGCAGAGTATACGCTGATGCCGCCAATCTTCCCAGGGTAATGGGAGGACGCGGGGTAGCTGTTCTTACAACTCCCAGAGGCGTTTTGACCGACGCTGAAGCAAGGAAACAGCACGTGGGCGGCGAAGTACTGCTCCACGTCTGGTAAGGAGAAGTAAGAGGATGTCACGAATAGGTAGATTGCCCATTCCTGTACCTGAGAAGGTTACAGTGACAGGTAAAAAGAACGTAATCACCGTAAAGGGGCCGAAGGGCGAGATGAACCTGACAATTCCCTCCGGGATTAAAGTCAAGATCGGTGATGAGATAGTACTGTCACGGGCAAGTGATACCAGGGAACTGACCAAACTTCACGGAACAACCAGGGCTCATCTGGCGAACTGGATCCAGGGAGTCTCTGAAGGTCAACAAAATGCTGATCGTTCATGGCAAAGGGTATCAGGCTGAAGTTAAAGGGCGGATCCTTGAAATGCAGGTAGGGTTCTCACACAAAGTGCTTTTTGAGATACCCGGCGGCCTTGAGATTGTCATAAAACCGGGACAGAACACCTTTACGCTTACCGTAAACGGGATTGACAAACATCTGGTTGGTGCTTTCACCGCGGAGCTGTATAAGATCAAAAAGGTTGAACCGTATAATCTTATCGGATTCCGCTATTCTGATCAGCATGTCAAGCGTAAAGCTGTCAAAACAATAACCTAGTATTAGGAGGAGACTGAAAAATGGCTAAGCTAACCAGAAGACAGCGCCTCCGACGTCGG
>JAUVUL010000366.1 GCA_030600975.1 Candidatus Aegiribacteria sp. | reverse complement strand
GTAGGTTTCACCATCCATTGCTATGAGGATGTAAGCGTCTTCGGAGCCTGTCCAGCTATGCATGCCGGTAATTATCTCCTCAG
The DNA here is from genome assembly GCA_030600975.1 of Candidatus Aegiribacteria sp. Lineage (GTDB taxonomy): Bacteria > Fermentibacterota > Fermentibacteria > Fermentibacterales > JCC-6 > Aegiribacteria. The sequence goes on along the minus strand of JAUVUL010000366.1, from coordinate 2,695 downwards.
CCGTTCCGGCACCGCCCTCTCCGTGAAAAGATATCCTGTTGCTCCAGAAATTGCTTCTGAGCAGTACGGCCACACCGTCAACTTCGGGAATAGTGTTATAAGGAACGTTTCTACCTGTCCATGCCCATGGAATATCGTCGGTTACTGTCCAGGTATAGTCCATGCTGCCGAATATCGATGGAAGCAGCGGAGAGTAAGCCATCTCAGGTGGGAAAACACCTGAAGGATCGTAGTTCTTCCCCAGGAGCCGACGGTTACCATCCCTGTTTATTTTCAGCTGGCTTCTTACATCATCCTCGCTTATCAGAGGAAAAATGGGGTGATAAGCTCCTGAGTCGGTGAATTCCAGATTCGGAGCAGAAGCGAGATGATTAAGGGATTCCGATCCCAGTTTTTTCAGCTGCTCGGTCAGTGAATAATTAATGTTTATCGCCACCCTGACTCCCAATCTGGCCAGCAATCCTGTAAGGGGGGTATAGCATTCTGCGTCGATTTTCGCCACTAACGCCATATCCTGAGTTGGAGGCTGATACATATGCAGCAGCAAACTTACATATTTCATTTATTACATTCCTTATTAATAAGCAGAATTCTGTCACCGGTGCAAAGCCCGAGAAGTTCAGATGCACTTCCTCCGCTGACAGCTATTTCCATAAGACCCTGGCTACCCTGAAGGAAGAGAATACCGGGATGCTCAGCGTAAGTTTTAACCTCTTTGACAGGTTCAATCCTGCCACCGGGGAGTTGCAGTTCGGCAGGATGATATTCCATGGCATCATATAACCAGAGCACGATATTACCGAATATATCTATATGGGCTACCGATACTTTCAGTCCGCCGTCCTCCTCCATCGTCGGCATCTCTATTGCCGATGGAACGAGATCTTCCCTGTCAACCGGTTCCAGAAATTCCACCCATCCCGGATCAAGTATAAGTCTGGCGGAGGCAGGGGCGAAAACATCCCTTCCGTGGAATGTATTGCTGGATCCCGCCTGTGGATCAGGAAGCTTCCAGGCTCTTGTTATGGGCAGAAGTCCGAAAAGACCGTTATCCGGCCCGACAAAGAAAGCACCCTTCACTTCGCAGACCACTCCTCTTCGGGTAGTTCCCACTCCGGGATCGATTACTGCTACCACTACAGAACCCGCAGGGATAAATTTACAGGAAACGAAGAGATGGAAAGCGCCTTCACTGACTGAGCCCGCCTTTATATCATGTGTCAGATCGACGATTGCGGCACTTCCGGAGCACTCGGAGAGTATCACCGCTTTCATCTGGGCGACATAGGTATCAGATGTTCCGAAATCGGATAGCAGAAACAAGGTATTGTTCATCTGTATTTAAGAACCACAAGGGTCTGGTCATCCCCCTGAGGAGAACCTTTTGAATATGAGTTTACAGCATCCAGTATCCCACTGGAAATCTGGTGCGCGGACAGGTCACGGTTTTCAAGGACTACCCTGTAGAGCCTCTCTGTTCCAAATTCGGAACCTGATGAATCCATGGCCTCTGTCAGCCCGTCTGTGTAGAGGATAAGCACATCTCCCGATTCAAGTTCCACTGTTCCGTGCTCGTACTTCACCTGAGTCGAAAGACCCATTATAAGCCCGCCCTTGTCAAGCCAGTGGGTTTCCCCTTCCCTCTTTATAAGAAGCGGAGGATTATGACCTGCGTTAACATATGTAAGCTTACCCGAGTCAAGATCCAGCACACCGTAGAATAGACCGGTCATTATGGGATCACCCTCACCAAGAACGGAGGATTCATTAACCTTCTGAATGATCTCGCTTATGGAATAGATACTCTGCACAAAGGCTTCCAGATTGCCCTTGAGTCCAGCCATCGTCAGTGCCGCCGGAATACCTTTCCCGGCTACATCGGCCACTGCCAGTCCAAGGTTACGGCCAGGTAGATTGAAGAAATCGTAGTAATCGCCCCCTACTTCGCTGGCAGGTCTGTAAAAAATCTCGATATCGTAGCCCTCAAGATTGGGAGGACTATCCGGGAGCAGGTCAAGCTGTATCTTCCGCGCCATGTTCAGTTCTTCTGCAATGGCATGTCCGGCTGAGAACCTGTTAAGAAGAATATCCGGCATCCTGTTCCTGATGATATCCGAGGCCAGCAGTTCCGGAGTTTCGGTAACAAGTCTTATCACTTCCATTCGTACTTTCCTATCGGGATCGGAGAACAGGTCTGCAAGTTTGACATCAATATCCGATATCGAGTACAGTTCGGGGTGATTTCTGAGACCGGCTGCGATCTTCAGCCGAACATCTGACGCAGAGTCATCAAAAGCGCTGATTATTACTGGAAGAAGTTTTATAGCGGATATGGAAACATTGTCCAGCAGGCCGGAAAGAGCGCTGAGACGGACATACGAATCTTCATCCTCAAGCAGTTCCTGAAGAACAGGGTCAAGGTCTTCCGATTGATTGCCTTCATATTCTCCCAGTGCCAGAGCGACAGCAGCCCTTACAGCTCGTTTCTCATCACGCGCCAGCTGCCTGAGCGCATCGAAGGCCATATTGGTTCTTATTCCAAGGCTCCGGATCGAGTTCACCAGTGATTTTCGAACTGATGAAGAGGAGTCGTACCAGAATTTATTGATGAAATCGAAAACAGAATCACCGAGATCACTGCCGTTCCAGAGGACAAAGAATGGGAGGCCGGATCTTTTTTCAAATTCACCGGTCT
>JAUVUL010000101.1 GCA_030600975.1 Candidatus Aegiribacteria sp. | reverse complement strand
GCCTCTTCAATCCGGTAGATAAAAAGGAACAATATCGAACTGTTCCGAAACGCTCTGATAATGTAATGGAGGAGTTCAAGCGAACCCTCATCAGCCCAGTGGATGTTATCAATGGAGATGATGAATGGACTTCCGGCAACCTGCTGTTCAAAGAGCCTTCTGACCCCCTCGAAAAGGCGGAACTTATCGACAATGAGTACCTCATCGGCACTCTCACCGATGCTGTCCGACAATTCCGGAACTATCTTTGCAAGCTCTATTCTGTAAGCCTGAGGGATATCCTTAAGACACGCTCCATTATCCATTCTTACTATCGAACGAACAAGCTCACGGAAGGGAAAATAGGGAATCGAATGAGTGGTAGCAGAGAGAATACTGCCGAGAAACCGGTAAGACCTGAATCTTTCCATACCGACGATTTCTCCGGCAAACCTGGACTTGCCCACGCCGATCTCGCCGATGATGCAGAATGCACCGCCTTGATTGTCTGAAGACGATCCAACAGAACGTATTACCTTGGAGAGCTCAACGCTGCGCCCGACAATCTCCTTCGTGGGAATTGCCAGGTTATGCATGCCACTTACTGGAACACCTACTCTGTCACGACCGTGTCTCTTTGCGCTGTAAAGACGTTGATCAGCGATGTCGAAAAGCTCAGTCCACTCCTTTCCATCTTGAGGAAATGACGCAATTCCAATACTCATCGTAAGGCGTACCCGTGAAAATTCCATTGAACGACATCGCTCGATGAACCTGTGTGAAATTCTTTCCGCATGCTCGTAGCCTGTCTGGGGAAGGATGCAGATGAATTCGTCCCCACCGTATCTGAATACCAGATCGTTACTCCTGACAAGTTCTTCAAGCAATAAGGAGAATTCCTTCAGGACTGTATCACCCATTGAATGGCCATATGTGTCGTTAACATTCTTGAAGTGGTCGAGATCTATCAGAAGAATCGATGCAGGGGTAGGTTCCCCGCCGCTTATACGGAAATACTCCAGGGCCTTAATATTGAGAAAACGACGATTGAAAAGGCCTGTAAGATCGTCTATGTACTCTCTTCCGACATCATTCATTTCAATTCCCGACAGATCCGAAGACAATCCTCAACAAAGCCTTCATACAACAGCAAGGCTATACCTGCATATACGAACCCTGTTATTCATTAACCCCGGTGTCTATACAGGCGGTTCTTTCAAATACTAGACACGTATCGATATCGTATGTCAAGAGCCTTATATTACTGTTGAATTCATCCTGTTCACCGACAGATTCAAAGTGAGAATCGGTGTTCTGTCAAGAAGTCTACATGAATCCCGCCGGCTTTTCACAGTGGACAGATCAGCATTAACCAGGGAAGGTGCAAATGGGTTTTCGAGTTATTTCAGCGATTCTTTGTCTGGCAGGCTATTCGTACGCATCCTGGCTCTGTCCGGTTTATAGATCGGACATCGATGGCCAGGTCGAAGGAATATCATCTGAAAACCTTGCGGTACTGAGATCATGGTATGCAACAATCCAGCCTGTACTCATTGAGAACGAAACTATGTCCGACTATGCTACCTGGGATTATGTAGTCTGCGAAAACCTTGTACTCATTCCACCTGTTTCCGGGTGCGATATTCTCATATGTCTGGATCTGGGAGTGGCTCCGGAGTTGAAAAGGGAACTGGAATTCTTCTGGGTCAACGGAGTTCTGACGGAACCCCGAAGCATGCTCGGGGGCTATCCTATCGATATAAACATTCTTGATGATATAACTGAATCGAACTATCCATCAGCCGATTCCGTCTTTCACATACACCGGTGCGAGAAAGAAAGCGGAACAATTACCAGACACGAATTACGCCCTGTCGAGGAATTCAGGTCACGATTCGATTCGGATGAAGATTTCTGGAGCGCGGTACCGGAAACACGTCGATTTTATGCGGATATGTGGGAGATTCCATGTAATGACGAAGAAGAGATCGTGGTCCAGGTGCAATATCTGATTCGCGGGTGGACACATATAACCGGATTTGAGCCATTACGGTTTTCGCTGTGCCAGCCGCTTCTCTGGAACGGCCCGTTAAGCGAGGGTCGTATAGTATTTGAGCGTCCCTGGACGGATGATTCCGAAATGTGGTTCGTTGAATTCGATGGAAGTGAATTACTTGCAGAAGATACGCACTGCTACGAGGTGGAGGTCAGGGATTTCAGTATTGAGGCCGTACCTTTCCTTCTGGTCGAACCTGATCCGGTAATCCTGTCGGAATAATGTATAAGGTCGTGTGTCGAGATGTTCAAATTTGCTGCTCAGGGGGATAAGACGGACATTTAAGAACCTTATTCACATTTAAATAGATATTCTGGTAGACAATCCGGTTGATGCCGGTAATTATGGGTTTGACTGGAACAATTGCATTTTTCAATATATAGTATGATAATAATGCTAAAATGCAAGACGTGAACCCGAGAAAGGAGTCAATTATGAAATTCGTCATATCTCTTCTCATTCTTGCTGCTGTCGCAGCAGCAAATCCCGGTCCACTTGGAGAAGGACCTAAAGCATCGGTACTTGCTGATCAAAATGGTACAGATGACTACATAATTTCGATTCTGAACACTTTCGAGACTCCATATGCTACTCAGATCCTCGGACTGGACTACAATGATGGGTACAACAGTCTTTTCTTCATCTCTAATGCTGAGGACGAATTATATAACTGCAGTGCTGACGATGGGACAGAGTTAAATTCATGGGCGCTGGACCCGGTCAACGATCATGCTTTTGGCATGGCAGACGGAGGATCATTTGCCCATGTAAATGATTTTAGTAGTAGTGATGTCTATTTTTTCAATGGTGTGACATGGGGTACCTATCCCAATCCGTACAATAATGACGGCAGAGGAATGGATTTCGATGGTACTTACATCTGGGAGGCTTTCGGTGCAATACACGCGACTTATGGTGCAGCCTGCGCCTTTGATAAGACCGGAGTTCTTCTCGGCGCCTGGAATCTTCCCGGAATCACTACCCAACTTAGCGGGCTGGCAGTATTTGATACTGGAACCGATGCAACAGGGATCGCAGTAACATCGTATTCGGTACACTATATCTGGTTCTACGAATTCACCGGTTCCTCTATGATTCTGCTCGGAAGTGGACAGTTGCCGGTATCCGCAAATGCATACTATTCACTGGGATTGTGCTACTCATCAGAAAGAAATACTTACTTCTGGTCATACTATGATTACAGTATGGTCTTCCATATATCCGAGCTTCAAATAACGGAAACATCTCTGGAGCGTTCAACCTGGGGAAACATTAAGACCAGTTTCTGATAAAATGGAAAGCGGAACGAATCCTCCCGGTTGATGCCGGTAATTATGAGTTTGTACTGGAACAATTGCATTCTTCAATGTAAAGATAGTATGATAATAATGTTAAGATACAAGACGTGAACCCGAGAAATGTGACCTCGAGAAATAACCCGGAAAGGAATACCTTATGAAATTTATCATATCTCTTCTCATTCTTGCTGCTGTCGCAGCAGCAAATCCCGGTCCACTTGGAGAAGGACCTGGAGCATCGGTACCTGCTGGTCAGAATGGTGCAGATGGCTACGAAATCACGATTCTGAGTACTTTCGAGACTCCATATACTTCTCAGATCCTCGGACTGGACTACAATGATGGGCACAACAGTCTTTTCTTCATCTCTAATGCTGAGGACGAATTATATAACTGCAGTGCTGACGATGGGACAGTGTTAGATTCATGGGCGCTGGACCCAGCCAACGGTTATGCTTTTGGCATGGCAGACGGAGGAACATTTGCCCATGTAAACGATTTTATTGATAATAACATCTATTTTTTCAATGGTATGATATGGGGTACCTATCCCAATCCGTATAATACTGACGGCAGAGGAATGGATTTCGATGGTACTTACATCTGGGAGGCTTTCGGTCCAATGTCCTCGACTTTTGGTGCAGCCTGCGCCTTTGATCAGACCGGAGTTCTTCTCGGCGCCTGGAATCTTCCCGGAATCACTACCCAACTTAGTGGACTGGCAGTATTTGATACGGGAACCGCTGCAACAGGGATCGCAGTAACAGCATATTGGGAACACTTTATCTGGTTCTACGAATTCTCCGGTTCCTCTATGACTCTACTCGGAAGTGCGCCATTGCCGGTATCCGCGGATATACTTCTTTCACTGGGATTGTGCTACTCATCAGAAAGAAATACTTACTTCTGGTCATACCAGGATAACAGTTCGGTTTTCCATATATCCGAGCTTGAAATAACGGAAACTTCTCTGGAACATTCAACCTGGGGAAACATTAAGACCAGTTTCTGATAGAATGCAAAGTGGTGTCGGTGACACGTTGAACAGGTCAGCCTCCCGTTCAGAAATACTATCAACGACAACTTCACGCATTATATAGCAGCAAGTGTAACAGGTATCAATCGATTTCGAGAACAACGATTTTCGGGTATCCGATAGGATCGTCCGAAAATGCAAGCATTCTGTCGTTCCCGATTGCTATTGTCCAGCTGCGGGTATCCGGATCGCTTTCATCAATGGAAGCGGTGAAAAGGAGTTCACCGTTAAGATCATATACATCAAAATACGGCATGGGTTCGGGACCCCGTCTTACCCAGAGCCGCTCCTGCCCATCCACCATCAGATCGGAAATGGCATAGTGATACGGGTTAGGTTCGTAATCGATATCCTCCGGAGATATCTGGACACCCATGCTCCTCATACGTCCGCCACCTCCTCCAGAGGCTCTCATTTCCAGAAAATTGTTGAAATCCTCTATTTCCTCTTCGATTTCCAGGGGAGTCTTGAGTACACTCTCGAAGGGTCGCTCGATAACGAGGAACTGCTCTCCGTCAGGATGGAAACACTCCACCCGATAGATGTCAGTTGACATGACACTGAAGAATACCCTTCCGGTGTGGTCAGAAGTAAAGGCGACTGTTGCCTCCGTGTATCCGGGACCGATCATTGACGGTTCGAACTCAACCAGGTCTTCAACATAGATATGAGTCGGCTCCGCCGTTCCATCCAGCCTGGCGAGAGAATATCCGATCATTCCGTTGGCCATATCGACTTTCCTCATCAATCCTATGATCGCTTCTCCATCAGCACCGTCAATTGCCAGTGGAGGAACCGGGAAAAATCCGGCTATTTCGCTCTCAAATGTATAGGATGAATCAAAAAGTGTAATTTTCCCCGACATTGGATCCGAGACAGCAAGTTTTCCGTTTCCGAGCAGAGTCATTGCCAGAGGCCGCTGGAACTCACCGGGGCCGCTGCCCTGACGTCCGATGTTTCTCAGGAACTCACCGTCCGCCGAGAAGACCATAATATGGTTTTTTGAACCATCAAGAACGAGTATCTCACCGTCCGGACCGAAAAGGGCCACGTCCGTCTGACCAAAAACATAATTGCTGTCGCCAAGTTCGACTCCGATTGTATCAACTGCGGTGATTGTGTAGTGTGTGGGTTCAATATTCGGGGATGTGACTGCATCATCCGGTTGCTGATCGGGCGTTCCACAGGCAATAAGGGCAATTATCGGGATCAGTACTGCTATTTTCATAAGTACTCCTTTAACGACATCCTGGTCTTGGCTACATTTATTCTCTCCTGTCCTGAACGAGAATCTACAACGAAAGGTACATCTTGACAATGTTAAGATTCGTTATATTCTTACGATGTCAGGATAGAGTTCATTTTCAGGACGAGGTATAATATCAAGTATAAATATTCTCTTCTTGCCCTCCTGGTTCTTTTCACATCGACTGCGCTTTCCAACTGGATGTTCCTGCCTGTTGCCGGATACAATTCTTTCGCGGGTATCGTATATGGTGTCAGGATTCAATTGAAGGAAGAAATCGGGTTGGACAACGGCACTCTCCAGCTGGTTCGTTCCACAAAAGCCATGGATCGAATGGCTCTTTCCTTCTCTGCACCGGCATTGGGCGGCAGTTTCTCTTTTTTCATGGAACAGTTGAAATTACCGAAGGTTTCGTTCTTTGCTTATGGAAACACTGGCGAATTTGACAGCACGGCTGAATTTACCGGGGAGGCTCAGAGACTCCGGCTTCTGTACAGTCGTCAAATAGCTGCTCCACTTACACTGGGTCTGGGCATCGAGACCAGACATTCTACTACATATGATCGTGAGGAAAGCACACTGTGGTCGACTCTTCCGGGAGAACATTACAATTCCATCTGGACAATCGGCCCGGTCGTAAGTGTGCGCCTGGAGCCTGCTCTTTTTTCTTCACTGACAGGATATACGGAACTCGATATGGACTGGCAGACGGGCAATGACATCACTTATTCAATATTAACCGGGCAGTCAGCGCTTTTCTGTCCGGTTCCCGTGATAAATACGACGGTCGCGTGTCGTGTAATGCTGAAAAGGCATATCGGTGTTGGAACCACTCCTTTCATGTGGCTTTCTTCTCTGGGCGGAGCCGATGATCTTCGAGGGTACCGGAAGAATCGATTCACCGGTGAGTGGCTCCTGCTGAGTAATATCGAACTTCGCCGGAACATATTCAGTTTCGGCTCCGACAGCAGCTCCTTCCTGCAGGGAATCGGGATTGCTCTATTTGGAGATGCCGGCCAGGTGTCTGATTCCTTTGACACGCTGAGATGGAATCGCTTTC
>JAUVUL010000161.1 GCA_030600975.1 Candidatus Aegiribacteria sp. | reverse complement strand
GCGGGTTCACCTTGTAAAGATTGTCATCCTGAACAACGAAAAAGGCACTGGAGCTTCCGGCAACTGCGGTAGTGCCGGAGTAGGATGAGGGAAGTTCAGTAAAATCTCCGGTGTCAGGATCCGTCCTGTAGAGAACGTCGCTCTGAATAACCATGAGAGCTCCACCAGCCCAGGCGAGGAACTGCGTTCCTTCGTAATCACCGGGAATGCTTGCCCAGCCGCCATTTGAGGGATCAACTTCGTAAATGATGCCGTCCTGGCAGGCGTACAGGTTGTTGGAGCTGGCAGTCAGGGCATTTGCGCCCTCCCATGTTGAAGAGAGTGATTCCCACTCTCCATCGTTCGGATCAGCTATGTATAGATCGTCTCCCTGAATGGCGTAAAGGTTACCCTGGCACGAGGTCAGCAGTGCGGTACCTGACCAGGATGACGAAAGCGATTCCCAATCCCCATCATAGGGGTCCACGCTGTACAGATGATCTCCATCTATGGCGTAAAGCCATCCGGCACCCGCGGTACCTGCCGCTGCCAGCAGTACTACAGCCGTAAGGATGAGTTTTCTCATATCATCTCCATTCTTGAAGTGTGTGATCAGCTCCTTTTAAGAACAGCAACCGTTTAAATACCTTCCCAGCCGTCGATCATGGCCACCATCCACCATACTGCCCTGCCCTTCTGCCTGCAGCTTGCGAATGTTGTGTGTCCGGCCTCGTCTCCGTTAAACTGCACATGTTCAACAGGGATGTCATCTCCGGACCACGAATATGTATTCTGCTCCCACAGGGATGTGGAAGTATTGTACCACCAGGCATCAAGATCGGCGAAGTCATAGAGTATCTTACTGTTGTTTTCACAGAACTGCCTTATCTGTTCGTTGCGAAGATATCTGTTGTAACCCTCACTGCCTGTATTCTGAGTGTTGCCTGTCATGTATATGAAAGTAACATCGGGAAATTCTATCTCCAGCGCTGACATGGAATCAATGTACGCCTGTGCCTGTTCTTCACCGTAGTAATCAAGCTGGCAGCACCAGCACCACATGCAGACATTGATCGTCGGATTATTCGAAAGTACATCCCTGGTCATATTCATTCCGTCCGCGGATTCCCAGAAAAGCTCAGGCGTAATGTATGTATCTCCTTCCTGGCCGTCGAAGATGCAGAGGGCACCGGCAATATCAGGCAGATACGAACTTCCTGTCTCTACGTCATAGAAGGAGTCATCCGATTCTATCAGCGCAAGGCCCGTTGTGAGTTGTCCACCATGAGATGTATGTGCGTAATGCATGCGGATATTCTCCTGAACGCTGCCGATCCACTGGTCCGGGATTTCATCAAGATCGGTACAGGAATGGTCTATCTGCCCTGCGAAACTACCGCTCCCCGAACCGCCGCCTCCAGGACCGGTTGCATCACTGCCGGAACATGTAGCCGTCAGAAGAACCAGTACAAGAGCGCCTGGGATGCCAAGTATCTTTGTAATCATAAGTACGAAACCGTAAGCCATAATACTCCTCCTGCTTATTGCCTAGAAAGATTGAAATATGCTCGCTGATAAATTACATGAAGAAAGGAACAGTAGAAGTCAATCGTATGGGAAAGCGGGAGGGCCGGGCCCTCCCGCATACGGTCAAAGTTGATAACGCAGTTCTACCTGATTACCATTACCCTTGCGATAGATACTTCGCCTCCCTGCTCAAGACGAAGGAAGTACATTCCGGGTACAAGGTCGCCGGCGTTCCAGTGGAACGTGTGGGATCCGTTGAGTTCTCCCCGGTAAGGAGTTGCGACAAGTCGACCCGTGAGATCGAAGATGTTGAGCTCCGCGGGGCCGTATCCACCAAGTGTAACAATTGCTGCGGACCTTACAGGATTGCCTATACTTATTCCTGGTTCTTCAATACCTTCACACCTTTCAATACCGACACCGTATCCATCCGGATAATGCAGCCCGTAGGAAACGTGTCTTTCAAGCGGGATTGGAGGAACATCATCAGGATCAACGAAATACACCATGGGATCTCCGTATAGAACGTACTGAAGCGATTCATCAACACCCGGAGTTGCTCCAGGTGGAGTATATATCGTGGATATCCTTGCGTTGCAGTAGGCGGCAGCTTCCCCGATAGTGAAATTCTCGGCGGTGATTATATGTACCCAGAGGTTCCACCACCATCCTGAGCCGTCGAAGGATACGCCAGACAGGCTGCCTATGGATCCTATCGCACCATGATTCAGGCCGATCTCGTTCATTTCTCCGTTGGCCATGCTGCATGCGTTGTAGGCAATGATTACCGAGTGCATGTTGTCGAAATCTGCATCCAGATCGCTCTGGTAATAATCTCCTCCGGCGGAGCCATCGTAAACCCGTCCATCACTGTCGGGCCACCAGGGATCGCCGAATGCTATAGTATAATTATCCTGTGCTACACCGTTATCTTCATTGCGTACAGCTATCACGGTGCCTCCACCATGGCAGGAGAAATAGAGGAAAGTGGATCCGTCTATTACATCCTGAACAAAACCGCAGAGAGTTACACCGGGCTGGGAAGGATGGGTTCCGGTGCCGGGCTGAGAACCACTGTGGAAGTGGGATTCGTAACCCTCTCCGTAGAATGTTGCATACTGCCCGGGACAGCACCCTGTATCTCCTGCATCTACTGTAATGGGCCACAGGGGATCAAGACCTGGCTGAGAAGGGGGCCATCCGGGGAAATAGTTGTTAGCCGCAGTCCAGCCCTCCTCGGGCCATCCGAAAATTTCGTTTACCAGAAGATCACTGTACCAGTTGTCATCAAAGGTGTACTCCGACCAGTAATCCACCTCGTAGGCGTTCATGGCGATAGTGACATGATCGGGTCTTGGATTGGCATGTATGACAGCATCGTAGAGGGCTCCCCGGTTTATTGTACCAATATTGTCAACCCATTCCAGGGGGAAGCGGCCGGTTACCGCCCCGTCTCTTGCAGGATCTGAAAGATCACCGCTGATTGATCGTTCAAAGGTGGCCGGGAAAACGCTCTGATCTGAAAAAGTAAGCACGTATTCCAGCTGGGAAGGATCGGAGCCTCCGAGGCTGTCCAGGAAGTCATAGAACTCGGTTGCAAGAACCGCTGATCCTGAGGCTTTTGCTCCGGGAACGGGAGCATCCAGCTTCATATCTCCCATGGGCAGGGAAGATCTGAGGTCAGCCATTGCCTGCATGTTGTATTGGTCAAGGTATTCCGGCAACTGAAGAACGTATCCGCCGTAACGTGCTGCCGCAAGTGCCGCCGGCAGTGATTGCATTTCTTCCTTGTATACACTTGCTACCGACTGTCCTGTCAGGCTGAGGGTTGCAGGCAGCAGATCTCCGGGACCTGAAAACTCGATTATAGAGATTGACAAGGCACCGAGCTGATCCAGAACATCGCTTGAAACAGCGTCCGGGTAATCGAAAAGCCATACATCCGTCACACCCATGGATGTCAATGCGGAGGAAGTTTCCGTTCCAAGGGTGGTGCCATCGGTCCAGAGAACCGGACAGTTGTTAACGGCAGCCCATCCGGCGGCAGCAGCAGCTCCGTTTATGTATTCCTCTTCCGTATCGGATCTTACACATATAACGGCTTCTGTAAGTGATGGCCATTCCGTTGTGGCGATATCCGCTGCTATTCCGTCAACGGTACCGCTGTACGAAAGGATTTCAGAATAGGGCACAATTCCTTCAACAACTGTCTTGAAACCGGCATCAACATCACCCACATAGATGATGCTTCCGTTTTCTCCCTGATCCGTCAGGTAAGTCGCCCAATCTTCCATGGCGTAGTATCCCGATTGAGAATCAGCCCCATCTGTTATCAGCAGGGAACCGTAGGATTCGGAGTATTCCTGGAAATAGAGGGCGGGAACCGTCACGAAGAAGTTATACACCGTTGGAAGAGATGATTCATCAACATGGACCACAGCGCATCTGCCGAAGAAATTCCCACCCATTACCGTCAGTACAAGAACAGGTACTGTAATAAGAGCAAGCTTCATGATTCACTTCCGTTTCAATGTGATTGAAAAGAAGCGGGAGGGCCGAGCCCTCCCGCATGCGGTCAAAGTTAATGACGCAGTTCTACCTGATTACCATTACACGTGCGGTTGATACTTCGCCGCCCTGCTCAAGGCGGAGGAAGTACATCCCGGGTACAAGATTGCTTGCGTTCCAGTTGAGAATGTGAGATCCGTTGAGATCTCCCCGGTAAGGAGTTGCAACAAGTCGGCCCGTGAGATCGAAGACATTCAGCTCCGCGGGGCCGTTACCACTGAGTGTAACAACTGCTGCAAATCTTACAGGATTGCTGACCAGAATGCCGGTATTGTTCTGTGTTACGTTACCGAACTGTTCTTCCATTCCGGTTATTCCCCATACGGCCATCTGAACCGAGGGATCTCCCATAAGGTTGTAAGCCTCATAGTAGTATTTCGTATTGCCTCCACCGCTGTAAGCATTGTATACAGCCAGCTTTCCGCCGTTGAGGAAACCCATGGCCCAATGTACGCCCTGTCCAAGGAAGAATTCGTATTCGCCCTTTTCCTGGTAATCATCTTCATCCCAGAAGGAGGATGGCACTGAACCCCAGAACCAGAGGGCACCTTTGCCTGCTGTTCTCGTCCAGGTTTCGGCCCAGCAGTTACCGACGGCGTAGTTGCCGGTCAGGCATGCGTGGGAAAGAACACCGGGAAGCATGCTGCCATTCGTAAGCGAGTTGAAATTAGTATATGAGAAGGCCATGTCGTCCCAGCTTGTATTGCTGCCGTGCCCGGAGAATGTGAGCATGGATATACCGCCGTTAATGGAGGTCACGGCCTGGGCGGCGGTACCGCCGGAATGGGGATAGATCTTATCGTAAGTATAGCTGAGGGGATCAAGATAATTAGTTATGCAAAAATCGTGTGTTCCCTCAGTGATATTGTAGTTATGATTGCTTGCTATCCAGCATGTATTCTGTACCCACGGCGTTGAGCCGTTTACATTCTGCTCGTAATAAACAACTCTGTTGGCCATCAGGATAGCATGATCTGCCGTTACCACGGAGAAACGGCCGAGGAAGACATCGGGTAACCAGTCGCCGATGAGGCAGGAGTAGTAAAGGTCGGTCACTCCGGCGGGGTATACTGTCCTGCTGCCGCCGGGGAGGAAGCCGGTATCGCCGACAAGGAGGACATATTGGGGCGGATTCGGCCAGGTCAGGATGGCGTTCCGAATGTAGTCTTCAATCTCGGAGACTGAAGTACCTGTTACGCTGAGATCAACCATAGTAACGTCAAAACCCAGGCTTTCCTTCCAGGTTACGAAATCATTCATACTGCTGGTAAAGTTCTCATGTGATACAATAAGGTATGGAGCCGGAGGAGTGTCACAGCCACCCTCGAATGTTCCGTAGTTGACTGTCATGGTGGAGAGAATCTTTTCAAAGGGAGGTGCGTAATACCTGCTTGCGTTTGCATAGGTTGCATCAAGGTCGCCGCCTTCGAATGAGAGGGAGATGGTGGCTTCTGCAAGAAGATCACAATTGTTGTCAAACGAATTCCAGCGCAGGGGAAGAACTTCAACGAGAGCCAG
>JAUVUL010000344.1 GCA_030600975.1 Candidatus Aegiribacteria sp. | reverse complement strand
CGTCCTCGGAGTAGTATTCATCGTACATTGTATACATGACACTATCTATTTCAAACGCAAGCCAGTTAAGATCCAAGCCCAGATTTGCCGCTCCCCCGCCTCTGAAATAGAAGGAGTATTCGAACAGATGCCATGAAGAGGTGTCCAGCACGGCAGGATATTGAACTGCAAGGCTGTCGGTTGTCCACAGTCTGAAAGTCAGATATTCTTCATCTTCTCCGGCACAAAGGAAGACTTGCCTTCCATCTTCAAGGGAGAATGAAAGGATGGATGTTTCTCCCGGCTGCAGAAGGGATTCCGAACGGATTTCTGATGGATTGCCGGCAGCAAGTACCAGCATGAAACAGGCAGTTAATGTACTGTACGTTTCTTTTCGAGCCATCTTAACTTATTCCTTTCCCACTATATCATCTGCTTATTACAAGATGGTCCTGCATTTGAATAAGCGGTTTGCCGGTTTTGTAGAAGTTGCCGTAAACGTACTCGGTGATCTCTTCCCTCTGATCCTGTGTATAGTCATGCACATTCGGGTACAGAAGTATCATCCATATCACCGCCATGAATTTTTCAAAATCATCGGTAAAGAATTTGACCCTGTGAGTTTCAACATTAATATATGCTTTTTCGAAGCAGGAATTGTTGTGCAGCGTTTTACCGAACGAGGCAAGGTCCTGATCGTTGCGGCAACCGAAGTATTTTCCGGCGAAGTGATTATAAAGCCATGTTGTGGAATCTTTCTCGCTGCAATCCGAAGACATCATTACGGCATGGATGGCTCCCTGTTCCGCAAGGA
Source organism: Candidatus Aegiribacteria sp. (assembly GCA_030600975.1). GTDB lineage: Bacteria > Fermentibacterota > Fermentibacteria > Fermentibacterales > JCC-6 > Aegiribacteria. The sequence continues at coordinate 2,296 of JAUVUL010000344.1, read as the reverse complement.
TGATTACGTACAGGCTCCTGAACAGCTTACCCCAGTCAGATTCACTTGAGTAGTAGAGGGAATGATGCAATGTTATAAGATCCTGACTGCTACCTCCCAGTTCTTCCCTTAGAAACCGCTGTGCGTCTGCAATGTGAACCAGGGTTTTATTGTAATCCGCCTGAATGGTCGATACATGACCTATCCAGTTGCTCTTTATCCGTCTGTTTATTACGGACAATGGAATACTGTCGATATCAAGAAGGCACAATCTGCCCCTGAACGTCGCCTCGAGAATCTGAAACTGGGGCTCCGAGCCTGACCCGATTGAAAGAGCCTTAAGAAGACGATTAGCTGGAACCGTCCTGTGGATATTTCTGATCACCAGCATCAGCATCTCCGCTATATCCACCTTGTCGCTGCTGTTCTGCGACCAGATCGTATCTTCATCGTACATATCAACTTCCCCGGCGCGGATACCTTTTTTTATCAGTCTTATCTTTTCGGATTTACTGTTCATAATCCCCCGTTTTATCCGTTCTGTCATTGTTCAGTAGATCGCCGAAGTATAGTATTTCCCCCTCAGATGAAGCCTGAATGGTATTCCCGGAGGCGAGTATTCCTGAACCAGATGATCTGTACTCTTTCCATGTTTCTTGAGCAGGGCTTCCGCATATGCGGAACGGGACTGCGAGTATTCGCCTGAGGCAATTACAAGACCGGACTCCTCCTTCTTAACAAGCTCAGGCAGAATCCCGGCAAGCCAGTGAATGGGGGTGTGATTCCTCCAGGTGTCGACAAATACTTTTTGAACCCTCCCTGCGAGGAGATCCTCTGAGAATGTGGTCCTTTCAGAACCCGTCTCTCCACAGAGAACAGATGTTCTGACAATCAGAGCATCGGTATCAGCTTTCTGTACAAGTATGTCCGCAACAAGTTTTGTCCATCCGTAGAATGACATTGGAACCGCCGGAGAAGCTTCGCTGTAAGGAGGAGTTCCGCCGCTGTATACAAGATCCGTTGAGAAGTGAATCATTCGTATGTCATTTCCCCGGCAATATTCCGCCAGTGTACGCGGCCATAAGGTGTTCAGAATCCAGCTTTCCGCAGGATTATTCGCACAGAGGGAAGGAGAGGACGCGGCGGCAGTGTTCACCACCATATCGAAATTTCTTTCAAGAAGGGCTTTTCTGTCCTCTCGGGAAAGAAGATCACACTTTACAGTTCCCCCGCCTCCCCTTCGGGACAGAGGAATAATTTCCCAGACATCCGAAAGGTCTTCAAGGATAACGGAACCCAGCCTGCCAGTAGCTCCGGTAAGAAGAACCCGGGGTTTCTTCAATTATTCCGTCTTTTCACCGCGAACGGATACAAAGGTTGCCGTGGCCCGGGCTTTCTCTTCCTCACCCTGAAATGCCGATGCCTTAAGCTTCAGTATCGGCCCTCTCCGTTCAACAAGTTCAGCTTCCACTCTTACTGTTTCTCCGGTGCGGACAGGTTTCATGAACTTGATCGAAATGCCGGCAGTAGCACAGAATCCCGCCACGCTCATGCCGGCATAGGCCATCGCCTCATCAAGGAGCGCCGATATCAGCCCTCCGTGAACAACACCGGTATATCCCTGGTGTCGCTTTTCAGGGGTCCAGAGAATAGTACCCTTTCCGTCCTTCCCGACCGGCTCCAGCTGCAGCCCGAAGGGATTCTTCTCCCCGCATACGAAACAGTACCGGTCGTCATCAAAGACGTCACCCATTCCGTCTCTCCTACAAAAATTCCCCTGGTTCCGAAACGATGTATTCGAAAATACCTTCCGTTCCTACGATTATATTGCTTGACCCTCCTATGATGATTTCGAGCGCCTCAAGGGATCGGATGAAACTGTAGAAATCGGGATAGCTGTTGAATGCATCTGCATAAATCGACGCAGCAGTACTGTCAGCAATTCCCCTTATAGTGAGTGCGGACATGTTCGCCATGGCAGTTATGGAATCAACCTGCAGATCGGTGTTGGCTACTATGACTTCGGACATCCTTCTGCCCTCCGCCCTGTACCGGTTGGAGATCCTGTTCCTCTCCGCAATCATCCGTGTGAAGACGGCGGCCTGGTTCTCTTCCGGAAGGTCTGCCCGTTTGATGCGGACATCCACGATGTAAATACCGTAGTCCTCCGCCATCTGTCTGCATGCAGACGTTACTCTCTCCAGTATGGCTATTCTTCCCTGGGATGACATCATTCTGATCAGTTTTATCGTTTCGCGGATATCTCCCTGTTCATCTATCTCGAAATCCTCCAGCGTATCTGCATAGGTGACATTGG
>JAUVUL010000068.1 GCA_030600975.1 Candidatus Aegiribacteria sp. | reverse complement strand
TACCGCAGCCGTCGTCGCTGACAGACATCATTACATATTCACCTGGAATGAAGCCGTGATGGTCCTCGCAGTAATCCTCATCAAAGGTCAGATTGCCGGTCTTGATGGTGAGGTTGCCTACGCCGTCAATGGCATCCCGGGCATTGACACAGAGATTTGTCAGTATCTGATCGATTTGTGTCGAGTCCAGTCTTACGGGCCAGAGGTCACTGGCGGGCTGCCATGAAAGGTCAATATTCTCGCCAATGAGACGCTCAAGTATCTTGAGCATGGATCCGACGGTCTCGTTGAGGTCTATTACTCTGGGGGAGATGGTCTGCTTCCGCGCGAAGGCAAGAAGCTGTCTAGCGATGTCAGTGGAGTGCTGGACAGCCTTCTGGATTTCGTCAAGATTGGAACAGATTGAGCTGTCGGAAGGCAGTTCCCCCTGAATCATTTCTACATGGCCAAGAATGACGCAGAGCATATTGTTGAAATCATGCGCCACGCCGCCCGCCAGCCTGCCTACCGATTCCAGCTTCTGTGACTGATGCAGCTGTTCAAGAAGCTCTTGTGAATTCTCCTGTGTTCGTTTGAGTTCCGTGATGTCTCGCATAAAACATCCAATACCCGTTTTGCCGTTCTGCAGCGCTACAGGGAATTTTCTAGCCTGGTAATAATTATCTCCAATATGTTCTTCTGTGGTGACTACATTCCCTGTGTCTATAACATCCCTGTCCGATGCCCGGCAAATGTCTGCCGCTTCTTCAGGCAAAAGATCGTAATCGGACAACCCTATTACTTCATCATATGGTTTACCATAGAAATCTGCCATGGCTTTGTTCAAAACGAGGTATTTGAATTTGCTGTCTTTGAGAAATACCAGGTCTGACGTGCTGTTGATAAATGTTCTGTAACGTTCTTCGCTTTCTTTTAGTGCTTTTTCGGCCAGCTTGCGCTGCGTGATGTCTCGAAATATTCCAAATGCGCCTGTATACTGGTTCTGCTCAAACTGTGGTCTGACCGTAACCAGTATATTTGATATCTGTTCATCAGGGCGGATGATTTTCAGTTCGTAACTGCTTGATTCCCCGGCCTTACGCATTTCTGTCTGCGAGGTGATGGTGGCAATTCCTTCTTCATCCAGGAATTCTTCCAGGTTTCTTCCAACAAGACTGCCAGGTGGTACACCAAATATCTCATGTGCCGCCGGGTTTGCGAAATTAAACTGTTCTTCAGTATTAACGATGGCAATGCCCTCTCCCTGATTTTCAATAAGGCTCCGGTATCGCTCCACGCTTGCACGAAGTTCTTCCTCGGTCCGCTTGCGGTCGGTTATGTCCAGATGTGTTCCGCAGGCACGGACTGGATTACCTTCCGCATCTTTTTCTATTACCTTGCCTCTAGCAAATATCCAGATCCATCCATTCGACTTGTGTTTCATGCGGAATTCAGCTTCGTAGAAGTCGGTTTTCCCCTCAAGATGTCTGTTCAGTATTTCATAGACCAAGGGTAGGTCATCGGAGTGGACAAGTTTTTCCCATGTACTCAAATGCGGCTCGATTTCATCGATGCTGTAGCCTTTCATCTCAGCCCAGCGTTCGTTGAATTCAACTCTGCCTGTTTTTATGTTCCAGTCCCAGGTTCCGAGATCGCCGGCTTTCAGGGCCAGTTTCAGTTGTTCTTCGCTTTCTTTTAGCGCTTTCTCAGCCTGCCTGCGCGCGGTGATATCCCGGGAAATACCATGAATCCCGATAATTTCACCCTTCTCATCACGTATCCATCTTACATGGTTTTCGAGCCAGAGGGTGCCGCCACCTTTTTTGTAATATTCCGTCATGGCGGTAATTGAGCGCACCGAGTCTTTCGATCTCAATTTATCCTTGATGAATTCTTTCTTCAACTGTTTTTTAATCGATTTAAGGGACTCGGGCGTTACCATTTCTTCAGGGGATTGATATTTTCTTTCCTCGGGCGTGAATCCCAGAACGTTCTCGATGGAGGGGCTGACATAGGTGGTATTGAAATCCAGATCTACAGTCCAGACGATATCGGACATGCTTTCAGTGAGGAATCTGAATTTTGCTTCGCTTTCCCTAAGCGCCTCCTCAGCCTGTTTGCGCTCGGTTCCGGCTTTCTCCAGTTCCCGAATCCGCTTTTCCAGTTCTTCGCAGGTTGGCTTTTCAGACATGAATATTTTCCTCGTTCATCGGATCCTCTACATGGTTTGGCTTTTCTTGAACTGGATCGATTTTCTAATGATCCGGATCTACAGTTCAGGATTCAGGTATGACAATTCATTATAACCGACCTGCATTCTTCGTTCACGGATTGACAACCAGAAATAGAATATATCTCTTGTCGCTTCAGGTCAAGCCAATAATGTGACTCCTGTGCAATTCACTGTGATAACAGTACCGGGAGTAATTGCCGATCATTGGAAAGAACAGGAATCCGGATTTGGCTGTCATAATTTTGTTCTGCTGTGTTGCTTCAGATGAAATTTCCCTTATTATCTTAAACCGAGTGATTCTACTGAATTGAAAGGGAGTGCAGCCATGCTGAGTTTTCTGAATATTGTGTTGTGTGTTCTTGTTTCCGGTGTTCCATCCGAGGACGGCTCACTGATTGAAAACTACGAGAACTTCGATGTCGGCAGCGGTGTAACCGTTGATCAGTTGCTTCCTTTCTGTACTTCTGTTAGGGCTGATACGGTTTGTGATATTGATCCGGGTGTTGTTCCCGAGGGAGATTACCTGATGGGGATTGCTTTTAGTGGTGATGGCTCGAAGGTTCTTGTCTGTAATTACATGAGTGAGAACATCACTGTCATGGACTGGTCGTCGATGACTGTGGATACAACTTTTTCTGTGAATGGGTATCCTGGTGGTATCCGTTGTTCTGATGACTATGCGGTTGTTGCTGTTCCCTTCTCGGACAGGATCGATGTTTTCAGCCTTTCTGATTATTCTCTTGCGGGATCGTTTGCTTCAGGGGAGCAGCCCTGGATTGTTCGTATCAGTGATGACGGAAACTACGCGTACGTGGCCTGCGATATTGATAACGTATGTGAAGTCATCGATCTTACTTCACTGACGCATTCAATGACCATTGCTGATTTCCCTGTGTGGCTTACAAGTTACGGCTGGGGGAGCGAGGCGAACCGCTTTTACGTTAAATTCTCCGGCTTTGAGATTATGCCTGGCGGTATTCATATAGCTGTTGGCGACGGTGATACTTCTCTGCTGTTCTTCAATACTTCGGTGGGGAATGTTGAGTACACCCTCCCGGTGGCTGAGTGTGATAATGTTGCCCTTTCCGGAGATGGCGCGTACCTTGTAGCTCTCAGCACTACGAATCCTGTTGTATTGAGCAGGATCGATCTTCCTACGATCAGCGTTGATTCTGTTGTTACTGTTACCGGCTACACTTCCGGAATGACGCGTGAGATCGCTGTTAATCAGGATGGTTCCAAGGCGTACATCTCAACGAGCAGTAACACAAGTGCACTTGTTCGGTTTCTGACGAATGATTTCGTAACGTTTACCAGTACTTACTCGGCATTCTGGATCGGGGTTTCTACCGATCATTCACTTGCGGTGAGCGGGCAGTACAGGTACTCGATTATCGATTTCGCTACTGAGACAATGGTTGCCCAGCACCAGGGGAACAGCCAGTACATAGGCTGCGTATCTCCCGTGGCAAACAATACGGCAAGTTACGCTCCCACATCCCACGAAGGGGCTTACTTCTACTCTTTTAATGGATCCTCTGCTACTTACCTCGGTGATGTAATGTCTGGCTCTGTGGTTGAGGGGGATGGTACTCGAAGGGCTTCGATAGCACCTGATGGCTCTGTTGCTGTGGTTTCTAACACGATGTCGGATAATGTAAGCATTATCGATCTTGCTGCTCTTGAGGTTGACGCTGTTCTTGAAATCGGAGACAGGGTACAAGATGTTGCGATAACTTCCGATTCGAAGTGGGCGGTTGTGTGCGGTTTCAGCTCCAATTCGGTGAAGATCATCGATCTTGAGACTTACACCATTGTTGCGGATGTTCCTACCGGTTCAAGGTCTTCGGTTGTTTCTATTACTCCTGATGACGGTTACGCATACATTGGGAATGTTTCTTCGAATACTGTATCAGTTGTTCAGCTGGATGGAGCTTCAAGTACTGAGATAGCTGAAATACCCTGCGGCATCATAGGTGTTGTCTGGGCTGCTTGCGGGGTTACGAGTGATGTTCAGGTCAGCCCTTCTGGGGATTACTGCCTTGTTGCCGCGTCCTTTGACGATAAGGTTAAAGTTATTGATACAGCTACCAATACCATTGTCGCTGATCTTACCGTTGGGGATTTTCCCCTTCAGATAGCTTTTAACGCCGACGGGTCCCGGGCTGTTGTATCCAACTATTTTCATGATACCATTTCAATCATAGATGTTGACGGTGCTTCTTCATCCGTGGCGGGTACCTGGAATACGGGGGACGGACCCCTGCGCGTTGCTTATGACAGTGTTGCTGATCAGTTCGCCATAGGATTGTATACCGATAAGGCGGTACAAACCTTTGATCCGCAAACTGGTCAAATCACCGGTACATACAGCTACGCCAGTTCAGGAAGCGTTCTTGATCTCGATTACGATGCATATGGTTCCCGGCTTGTACTTACTGCGCCGGGCACATCGGCTCCCTGCAGGCTTCACAGGGATTCGGAGTTTGAGGAATTGTCGGGAAGTGCAGTGTTCTTTGACTACTGCGATGCTATCGGTACTGCTGTTGCGGCTGTTCCGGGGCCTGATTACGGTATTGCTGTAACCTGGACACCACTGGGTGTTGAAGAGAGTGGGTTCGGTATGGCTGGAATGCCCGGCCTTGTTGTCTCTCCCAATCCGGGTACGGGCAGTTTTGCTTTTTCTGTCTATTTGCCTGTTGCGTGTGATGTTCGTTTAGGAGTATATGACCTCAGTGGAAGGCTTGTATCTACTGTCTCGGAGAATTCTCTTGTCAGTGGAAGTTATACCTTTGCGTGGGATGCTTCTGTTCCCACAGGTGTTTATGCCGTTCGCCTTGATGCAGGTTCAAAGACCGTAACGAGGCTTATGACCGTTTGTGAGTAAGGGGTTCATCGAACGGAATTTAGCGCATTTCTCTGAGTTTTATTCGGATTTTTCTGTCTTCTTCAGAAGATGCTTTGATAATGAATTCATGCATCTCCCGAAGCCACTCCAACTTCTTCTTTGGAGAGTATTTCATCAATCGCCTGAGGCGTTCTTCTTCTGTTTCCCATTCTTCGGTCATGAATTTTTCCTTAATTCGCGTATCTTTTTCAACTCTTCGATGTCCTGCTTATCAATTGTTCTGCCTGTGTTCGTCTTCATTTCTATCAAATCATCCAATGAGATAACAGGCAATGATAAATCATCAATGCTGAAGTATATAGCGTTTCCTTGAGCTTTTTCAAAACTCACTGGAGATTCAATAATTATGTCCACTTCTTTTAATTCGTTAACCTTATGGAAATTGAAAGTTTTCATGTGTTTGTTCGTGATCCATTCATTTCGTGTTTTCGCGTCTGCAAGTTTCATGGGATCAACTGATTGCTTAGCTTCATAACCGAGTTTTAGCAGAATATCTACTATTTTTCTGAGGTTATCGCTGCTCATCTCCACAAGAATGGCCATATCAGCAGTACTGCGCAATGAACCAAGAAGATTGACTGCAAGACCACCAACAAGAACGTACTTGATATTATGCGACTGAAATTCTCTCAGTACTTCTTCATAAAGGATCATGATCTATCCATCATTTCATGAGTAGAGTCAGACATACACTCACCGATATATCATCACTTTGCATCACAGCATCCCGAGATGATACAAAAGTCTGATCCTTTCCCGGAATGTCTGTTTCATGGATAGATGATACTCTTTGAAACTCTACGCTGTCAATATTCCAGGGAGCTTGCTCAAGCCTTTCATATAATGAGGTTAGGTTGTTCGACAATGGACATTGAGCAGAAGAGCCTCATAGCTGACATAGAATGATTACAAATCTGAGGATAGTTTTCCCTCTGTTAACTGATCCTGACGGAACGTGATTATTTTAGAGAAATGATAAACCTTCCGAGCCATGGAGATTTCTTGTATAGCTTTTGGTAAAGATAGAAACGCCCCCCGGAGAAGCAAAGGTTTTCTAGATGGTTGATTTTTCCGGCGCTGAAGGTCTGGTTCAATTGTTCTTTTCATAGGACAAATATGGAAAAATATGCGGTAAAGGCAATAAGTGTATAGTTCTGCCAGAAAGTGGCACCACTTAGTGTATGATCTTGCCGAGAAATAGTAGTTCTTCAGTCATCTCCTCTGTCCTGATATCCTTAACGCCCTCGAAAATCAGTTCATGCCACCACTTGTCTCCCCAGTCGAAGAGATAATAGAATTTCTGCTTCATTCTGAGCTTGAGGGATTGTATGGTTGCCTCTGAAGCTTCATTCTGTTCTTTGTCAAAGAATTCATCCGCCATTCCCGGCATTACCAAACAGGCTGTTCTGCGCGGCTTCAAGAGCAGCAAGTTCTGTTTCTTCCTCCAGATGCACTGGCAGGTGTTCATATCCCAGCTGATACAGGATCTCACACAGCTTCCCATCTTCATGTACTAACAGTTTCGCTGGTTTTATTCCTATTTCCGTAAGTTTTTTCAGGAGGAGTTCGGGAACTGAAAGTTCCATATCCCTGATAGAAGGGATAGCGCTGAGGATTTCAAACCCCAGCACCATTCCAGAATCACGATCAACAAGAAGGAGTAAATAGGCAACAGATGGCCGCTCTCCTTCCGGTCCGATGGCAGAGGGCAAAATGCACAGCCCTGCCTGAATTGATTCCGTCGCCACGGGAAGTTTACTGATTTTCTGCAGTATGTTCGTTTTGATGTGGAAATGATCTGAGTTTTCCGGGTTATCGGGGATTTCTTCTACAACTTCAGTCATTCTCCCGTTTTCTCCAGGAATTCTGTAAAGGCACCTGCTGTCTTCCGTTTTGAGGTCAAGTAGATGTTCGAATTTTCCCTTTTTAACAACTTCTATTGTCTGTTCCAGGCAGATGATTAACTGCCCGGCCTCTTCCTTTTCCATGTACCAGGGGAAATACCCGGGCGTATATGTTCTGAAAACCGGTATGGTATTATCAGTTCTATAAATGCGCTTCAAGGAATAGATGATCTTTCGATCCTCCTCTTCAACAATTTCCGGGGAATCAAATGACAATGCCAGCATTGGTATCTCCAGGAGTTCATCTGGTCTGCAGATATACTTGATTCTATCAAGGGCCGATTCGCCCATGTATACCGTTACACCGCAGACCTGCCCCAGCTCTCCTATTATCCCGACGTATCCGTTGATACCGTCGTCAGATAACCGTACTCCGAACATGATGTGCTCTGGAAGAATCTTCCAGGGCTCAAGCTCGAAAATGGTGTCAGCAAGATCGTAGAGTTTCTTCCATTGTTCTATACTGGGAGGATTCTTTCGCATTGTTTCTCCTTCGAAGTTTCCGACTCGATTAGACTTTCTCTAGCAATCGAATTACTAACAGTGATGAACAGGTTTCGTCAATTCCTATGAAGGAGAGTGAGTT
>JAUVUL010000126.1 GCA_030600975.1 Candidatus Aegiribacteria sp. | reverse complement strand
GGAGTGAAGGGAGATATTAAGTGGAACAACTAGTAGCGTATATGGGAGTAGCCATGGCCTGCGCGCTTGCAGGAATAGGATCAGCTGTAGGCGTGGGAATAGCTGCCCAGGCCAGTACCGGGGTAATGAGCGTTGATCCAGGCAAATTCGGAAAACTCCTCCTTCTGTCGGCGTTGCCCGGAACCCAGGGAATATACGGTTTTGTAATAGCATTCCTTCTGCTTGGCAAAGTTACGGCTGGCATGGATATGCATGTCGCGTGGCAGATATTCACTGCAGGCATTCCTATCGCTCTTGCCGGATTGTTCTCGGGTATTCATCAGGGGAAAGTATGCGCCGGCGGCGCGATGATGACAGCCAAGCAGCCGGATGATTCCGCAAAGTCCCTCATTCTTGCAGTTTTCGTCGAGTTTTACGCAATTCTGGGATTCCTGGTTTCGTTCCTCATGCTTCAGGGTATAGGAGGGTAACGGCAAAATGTCTCTCGAAGCAATCCTTTCAAAGATAGAAGGAGAGGCCAGGCAGAAAGCGGAGGCGATCAGGGAAGCTGCAGATAAAGAGAAGGTTGCAGCTCTCTCGAATCATGCTGAAGTGCTGAAAGAAAAACATAGCCGGGATATTGCGAAAATCAGATCCGGTATCGAGGAAGAGCATAAAAGAAAAGAATTTCATGTTCGCAGGGAAGCAGCCAGAAAGTTGATGAACGCCAGAAGAGCGATGATGGATGACGCCATCGGAAAAGCGCCAGGTAATCTCGCGGATGCCGGCGATGCTGAGTATCTCGAAATGATATCATCCCTTCTGAGTAGCTGTGATCTGAGCGGCAAGGTAGAAGTTATAATATCCCCCGCCGATGAGTCACGAATAAGCTCCCCGTACCTGAGAAAACACTCGAAAGACGGTCGCGAATTCGTCCTTTCCGAAGAAAGACACGACGAGACCGGAGGTGTGATCTTCAAATCCGGTAAGATCAGTCAGAACGGGACTTTTCCAATGATAGCGGAGCTTGCCCACGAGGACATGGTGATGATGCTTTCAGATCTCATACCACTCGAGAAAACCTGACTCATGGCAGAGAGTTTCATTTATGCCAACGGTAGAATAAGCGGCGAGGAAACAACCCTGCTGGACCAGCGAATGTGGCAGATGCTTATATCATCCGCAAGCGGCGAAGAAGCGCTACGACTTCTTGGAGATACATGGTACGGTGGCTTCATGCAGTACCACTGCATGGAAGACTGTTTTGTCAAAGCTATGGAAACAACCGAAGATGAGCTTATAGAGCTTTCTGAAGACGAAAGGCTCGTAAGGGGAATCCTTCATCGCAGAGACGTGAGAAATGCAAGGTATATATGGAAGGATCTCCTTTCCGGGGGCGGTTCGGAGGATGAAATAAATATAGAACGACCCGGGTTGATAGAGACGGAGACTCTCAGGAAAGCTGTTAAATCCGTAGAAGCCAGGGACGAGCTTCCACCTCTTTTCGTGCGTACACTGGAGGAGCTTCTGGAGAATGACAGAGTCAGTACAGTGCAGGTGGACAGGAAAATGGACCTGCTTGCCGCGGCCGTTGAGAGAGATGAACTCATAGAGATAAACTCCGGTTTCAGAACGTTCGTCATGACCAATATTGAACAGAAGAATTTTCTTACAGCCGGAAGGTGCAGTATTGACGGTGTTTCCAGACAGCAACTTCGTGAGTTGCTTCTTCCCGGAGGGTATCATACAGAAGAGGAAATAGCGGAAGCCTATCAAAGAAGTACACTGCCCGGCCTGCTTGCCGAAACACCGGGATTTGATTCCATTGTGGCGACATTCGAGGAAGCTCTTGAGGCGGGGCTCTTTGTAGGATTCGAGAGGGAATGTGACAGAAGGTTGCTGGAACTGCTTGAAAAGGGAGCTTTTCCCGTTTTCGGCCCATCCCCGCTGGCCGCTTTCGTGATAAGACGGGAGATGGAAATACGACACCTCAGGTTACTTCTTGCCGCAAAATCTGCCGGTGTAAGAGAAGACCGTTTGAAGAAGCGGCTGCCGCGTGGATAGGAGTGTGTCTGACAATGTACATTGAGCAGAAAATTCTCACAGCTGAGATAGAATGCTCGGAGATTTGAGGAGAATACTGGATGTATTTGACGATAATATGCGGGGATTATAGCCAGCGGTGTGGGTTTTATGCCGATGTTTCATTGTCGGACAGGCTCCTAGGAGGCTTTGATGGCTGAGGGGAAAATAGCTTTCATAGGAGATGCAGACTCGGTTCTCGGATTCAGGGCCCTTGGTGTGCAAACAATAGTTCCCGGGAATACAGATGAAGCCCGGGAGCAATTCGCAAGACTTGTGAAGGAGAAGGTCTCGATCATCATGATAACTGAAAATATGATTGATCATCTCCAGGATCAGATAGATGAAACGGTTCATATGGCAATACCATCGGTTGTTGTTCTTCCCGGTATTGAGGGTACTCAGAGACGGGGAGAAGATACGATAAGGGAACTTATCATAAGGGCAGTCGGTGTTGATCTTATGTCCGAGGAACAGAAGTGATAATAAATCTGCAATAACCCGCAACCCACCGGAGGCGACGGATGACAAGGGGAACGATAGACAAGATAGCAGGTCCGCTGGTTGTTGCGGACGGCATGAAGGACGCCAGGATGTACGACCTGGTTTACGTATCCGATTACAATTTAATAGGCGAAGTAATCGAGCTTAAGGGCGATAAGGCATCAATTCAGGTCTACGAAGAAACCGGAGGTCTCAAGCCGGGAGACCCTGTGACAGCTACCGGAAAACCCCTCTCGGTCGAACTTGGCCCCGGACTTGTAACAGCAATTTATGATGGGATTCAGCGGCCCCTAGATGAAATACGCAAAGTGGCTGGTGACTGGATCACAAGAGGAATAAGTATAAGAGGCCTTGATCATGAGAAGGAGTGGGATTTCACACCTGTCGCAACCGTTGGTCTGAACGTAACGGGCGGCGAGATTCTGGGAGAAGTTCCCGAAACAAAGATCATCATTCATAAAGTCATGGTCCCGCCGGAGGTTTCAGGAGAAATCACCTGGATGATAGAAGCTGGAAAGTACAATATCGATACAGTCATAGCAAAACTGAAAACTCCGGACGGTTCGACTGTTGATCTGACGATGTACCACAATTGGCCAGTTAGAAAACCAAGGCCTATAGCTAAGAAAAGGGCGCCGGAGGAACCGCTTATTACAGGGCAGAGAGTCATAGACGCGTTCTTTCCCCTGGGTAAGGGAGGAACCGCTTGCGTTCCCGGTCCTTTCGGCAGCGGAAAAACAGTTATACAGCACCAACTTGCTAAATGGGCGGATGCTGAAATGGTGATCTACGTCGGATGCGGAGAACGTGGCAATGAAATGACAGACGTTCTGCAGGAATTCCCGGAACTTGAAGACCCGAAAACCGGGGAACCTCTTATCTTCAGAACCGTTCTTGTGGCCAATACCAGCAACATGCCTGTTGCCGCAAGGGAGGCAAGTGTTTATACGGGTATAACAATAGGGGAGTACTTCAGGGACATGGGATATTCCGTTGCCCTTATGGCCGATTCCACAAGCAGATGGGCTGAGGCTATGAGGGAGATTTCCGGAAGGCTTGAGGAGATGCCAGGCGAGGAGGGATATCCTGCATATCTTGGAACCAGGATCGCAGAATTCTACGAACGAGCCGGTAATGTGAAATGTTTAGGAGGGGACAGGAACGGAGCACTGACGGTGGTTGGAGCGGTGAGCCCGGCAGGGGGAGACCTTTCGGACCCGGTCGTCCAGGCCACTCTCAGGGTTGTTAAGGTATTCTGGAGCCTCCAGGCAAAACTGGCTTACGCAAGACATTTCCCTGCAATTGGATGGCTTGACAGCTACTCCCTCTATACGGATAACCTCAAGGAGTATTACAACGAAGAGCTTGGCACGGAATGGGTGCCAATGATAAAGGAAGCCATATCCCTGCTTCAGCAGGAGGCGAATCTACTTGAAATTGCCAGGCTTGTTGGAGCGGAGTCACTTTCACCCGAAGATCAGCTCATTCTCTTCACATCAAGATCTCTCAGGGAGGATTTTCTGCATCAGAATGCCTTCCATGAGATTGATACGTACACCTCGATAAATAAGCAGAAGATAATGATGGAAGTCATAATGCATACCAACGCGGAGATGAAGAAAGCCATTAGAAATGGCGTAGCACCTGGCGAACTTTTCGAGCTCCCCCTTAAGGAGGAGATCGCGAGAATGAGTTACATTCCTGAAGAACGTCTCGACGATATTGAAGAGATTAAAATACATGTAAACTCGCAGATTAACGATCTGATCGAGAAAGAGCAGACAGCGTAGGAGGGCGGGGATATGATAAAAGAATACACAACGACGGTAGAGATATCCGGCCCGCTGATGCTGGTAGACGGGGTCGAGGGAGTCGCTTACGAGGAGCTGGTCGAGATTGAGCTTCCCGCTGGCGAGATACGTCATGGCAAGGTTCTGGAAATAGACAGCCGCATGGCACTGGTACAGCTCTTTGAGGGCAGCAGCGGAACGGATATCTCAAGAAGTAAAGTCCGCTTCCTTGGGAAGCAGGTTGAACTTGGAGTTTCCGAGGAGATGCTCGGCAGGGTTTTTGACGGCCAGGGGAGACCAAGAGCTCCATTCGATACGGCACCTCCCATAGTTCCGGAGAAGATGATGGATATAAATGGAGCTCCCATCAATCCATACGCCAGGGACTACCCGGCGGAGTTCATTCAGACGGGCTTCAGCTCAATAGATGGCATCAATACGCTGGTCAGGGGGCAGAAACTCCCGGTGTTCAGCGGAAGCGGTCTTCCGCATTCAGCCGTCGCGGCCCAGATAGCCAGGCAGGCCAGGGTCGTCGGCGAGGGGGAAAGTTTTGCGGTTGTTTTCGCCGCCATGGGCATAACATTCGAGGAAGCCGATTACTTCATCCGTGATTTCCGGAAGACGGGAGCCATGGACAGGGCGGTAGTATTCCTGAACCTGGCGAGTGACCCTGCAATTGAAAGGATTTCAACTCCCAGAATGGCTCTCACCGCTGCCGAATACCTCGCATACGAGAAAGACATGCATATACTTGTCATTCTTACGGATATGACCAACTACTGTGATGCTCTAAGGGAAATATCTGCAGCAAGGAAGGAAGTCCCGGGAAGAAGGGGATATCCCGGATACCTCTACACTGACCTTGCCTCGATCTACGAGCGGGCCGGGCGGATCAAGGGAAGGAAGGGATCTATTACACAGATCCCGATTCTGACAATGCCCGAAGACGACAAGACTCATCCCATTCCCGACCTTACCGGGTACATCACCGAGGGTCAGCTCATTCTCAACAGAGAACTCCATAAGAAGGGTATCTATCCTCCAATGGACGTTATGGAGTCACTCTCAAGACTGAAGGACAAGGGAATCGGTAAGGGCAAAACGCGTGAAGATCACGCCGATCTTTTCAACCAGCTCATGGCGGCCTACTCCGCGGGGAAAG
The DNA here is from genome assembly GCA_030600975.1 of Candidatus Aegiribacteria sp. Lineage (GTDB taxonomy): Bacteria > Fermentibacterota > Fermentibacteria > Fermentibacterales > JCC-6 > Aegiribacteria. Next base: position 636 of record JAUVUL010000126.1, on the reverse strand, counting down.
ATGCCAGGGAACTTGCGGTAATTCTCGGAGCCGCGGCACTGAGCTCCCTTGACCAGAAGTACCTTGAATTCGCGGAAGAGTACGAGAAGAGGTACATCAGTCAGGGAGAGCACGAGAACAGAAACATAGAAGAAACCCTCGATCTTGGCTGGGAACTTCTGAAGCTTCTACCGAGGGGCGAGATGAAGAGAATAGACCCAGGACGGCTCGATAAGTACTGGCCCGTTTCAGAGGAAGATGGACCCAGCTGATGGCCATAGTTGTCAGCGCAACACGAATGGAGCTGCTTCAGAAGCGCAAGAAGGTTAAACTTGCGCAGAGGGGGCACAAGCTTCTTAAGGATAAGCTGGACGAACTCATGCGCCAGTTCAAGATACTTATCGCGGACTACGAAGGCGCGCGGGAAAAGCTGGAGAAGGAGCTCAGCGTTGCCTACGGCGAGTTCCTTTTCGCCAGGGCCGCAATGACAGAGCCGGGGCTGCTTGATGCACTTCGCTATCCCGGAGCGCAGGCCACCGTCAGTATTTCTACGAGGAAGATAATGAACCTGATACTGCCCGTCTTTGAGGTTTCAATAGAGGGCAACGTACGAAATTACGGAATGTTCGACACACCTGTAGAACTTGATGAATCGCT
>JAUVUL010000010.1 GCA_030600975.1 Candidatus Aegiribacteria sp. | reverse complement strand
TTTCAAACACCTAACCCGTTCGTTGCACTTCCTACCCTTGTTCAAAAAAAAGATATTTTCTTATAGAGATACACCGGCTACGAAGCGGCAAGACTGGACGGAGCGGGTGCCTGGGGCACATTCCGTCACATTACGTGGCCTCTCCTTTCACCAACGACTTACTACGTGCTTATCATGAGTACGATCGTGTCGTTCAAGACATTTGCTCTGGTTTACGTTATGACGCCTCCTCCCGGCGGGGGACCACTGGGAACGACAAATGTAATGGTTTTCTACCTTTTCCAGAAGGCATTCGACCGGTTTGATATCGGTTACGCAAGCGCTATCTCCGTTTTCCTCTTTCTCATCCTCCTTTCGCTTACGATTGTTCAGCGCAGGGTTGCGGGTAAGCGGGTGTATTACTCATAATGCCGATGAATCCAAGAACAACAGCAATGAGTATCACCAAGCATTTCTTCCTGATACTGGGGGGTATTGTCATGCTGCTCCCCTTCCTCTGGATGGTTAACACCTCTCTCCAGCAGGGAGGCCTGGGCAATTACGTTGAAGCATGGACCAAGGTTCCATTCGGCAGGTATTTTCTTAACACGCTGCTTGTTACGCTGCTCACCGTAGCAGGAGTACTGGTAACAGCCAGCCTGGCTGCATATTCCTTTGCCACAATGAAATACAGGGGAAGAAATACTCTTTTTCTGCTCTTCCTTTCAACGATGATGGTGCCTCAGCCTGTTTACCTCGCTCCCTCATATGTTATTCTTGCAAAGCTCGGCTGGATAAACACTTATATGGCTCTGATAATACCCTGGACAACGAATGTTTTCAGCATATTCCTTCTCAGGCAGCATTTCAAGACTATTCCCAAAACCCTGTACGAAGCAGCTATTCTTGATGGCTGCGGGAGGCTTAAATATCTATGGAAGGTAGTCCTGCCTCTTTCCAAGCCGGTAATCGTTACGGTTATTCTGTTTAATATCATCGGATCATGGAGCAGTTTCATGTGGCCCCTGGTTGTAACACATTCGGAGAACCTCAGAGTGCTCCAGGTGGGATTGTCGTATTTCAACCAGGAGCAGTCCAGCAACTTCGAGCTTCTGATGGCGGCTTCAACATTTTGCACAATGCCCCTCGTAATCCTTTTCCTTTTTGTTCAGAAACGCATTGTTGCAAGTTACAGCAGATCCGGAATCAAGGATTGATTTGAAAAGAATTTTATTCTTCGTATTACTGGTGGTGGTAATTCCAAAATCAGGAGGCACTCTTCATTCGGAAGCTTTAGCTTTCCTTGAGAGGCTGTCATCCCAGGGTTATACCGGAATCGGAATAATCGAATGCAGGCTCAACCTTCTTGAACCATGTACTATTATGGTCTATCCCCCGTTGAATTCATCAACTGGAGGTTTCTACGCAACCCTGGGCGGGAACAATATCCTTGACTTGGGTCTAAGACTGGAGGGAGAGGACTGGTTTTTGGAAGATTCAATGCCGGACGATTATCCTGTTCTCAGGCTCGATTCAGCACAGGTATCCGAAGGGAAACGATTGATTATATGCGTATATGACATGATCAGGGGTTTCAGGAGTGACAGTGTTGCAGTTGTATGGGCATTTTCCCCTGTTGACTGGAACGATTAATGGTCATAGTCTATCTGTTATTCTAAAGAACTGCGAAACGGAGAATATCAATGAAGAAAATTCTGGCAGCAGTCATGCTGGCAATAATTTCAGGCTCAGCATCTGCTGGTACAGCAGGTTTCGCCTTCCTGCAGGTTCCCGTCGGTGCCAGAGCTGTTGCGATGGGGGGCGCTTTCACAGCAGTTCATGGGGATCCCATGGGTCTGTACTGGAATCCCGCTACACTGGCCGGAATGCAGGAGCAGATGTTTACTTCTACTTATACAGGTTATCTGATGGATATGCAGGCTGGATTTGTGGGATGGGTTAATCCCTCTGGAGATGATCTTGTAGGAGTTTCCGTGAATTACTTTTATGGAGGCAGCTTCATAAGAACCACTATGATGAATCCCACGGGAAACGGCGAGGAATTCAGCACTAACAGTGTTTCGCTCGGAGGAACCTACGTGCATAAATTCGGACAGTCCTTTTCCGTTGGAACAACTGCGAAGTTCGTATATTCAAGTATCGATTCATACAGCGGGAATGCTTTTCTTGTGGATGTGGGAGCATGGTACAAACCTTCCCTTATTTCATTCGGATTTGTCGTAAGGAACGCAGGCATTCAGACCAAGGCGTTCTACCGGGAAAATGATCCCGTACCCACAACAATTGCAGCGGGAGCATCGGCTGAATTTCTTAACAACAGGCTGCTGGTCGCCGCCGATGCAAGTTATCCTCTTCAGGGGGATTTCGATGCAGCCCTCGGCGTTGAGTATTACCCTGTGGAAATGCTTTCGATCAGGGCTGGGGGGAATCTTCATGACAAGAACGCTGCCGACAATGCCGGTGGAAGTATTTTTGATGCCCTTGCATTCGGTGCAGGTACTAACTGGGACATATTCTCTTTTGATTACGCATTCAAACCCTTTGCGGATCTAGGGAACATTCACAGATTCAGCCTTGGCATTACTCTGTGACATTACCCACTTATATGTTTCTGTTCTTACTGGTGATATTCATGGTCTCATCCTGCAACACTGAAACCCGGGCTGAAGGAAGACAGAAAAGACTTGATACTTTCAGAGCTTCCCTTCCGGACAATGTCAGGACGGAATTTGATTCCATCTCAGGCAGAGAAGACTGCGAACACGTTGGTCTCCTGCTTGAAGGAGCCAGGAATGAGTTCCAAGAAGTGAACAGCACTCTAGATTCTATTGTAAATGCGGAACTGATAGACACATTTTCGAATGAGGAAATAGTATACTATTTCTGGTATTATTTTGATTACGCCATAGAGACAGGTTCTGTCAGAGAACCCTGAAGGGGGGGCCACCGGTTAAACAAGACCGGTACCAATTGAAAACTGAGACAATGCCCAGCAGCACAATGATCCTGGGTCTTGGAAATCCGATCCTCGGCGATGATGGAATAGGTTGTTCTGTAGCTGAATTCATCGGGAATAGATTAGGAACAGGCTCAGGAGTGACAGTACTTTCCACTTCAGTTTCTCTGATAAGGTTGGTGGATGAAATCTCAGGACACCATCGGCTTATCGTCATAGACTCTATCACGACTGGTCAGGCCGAACCGGGAGAACTTATGGAGATTGAGTTTCGGAAACGCAGCTCTTCCCCGATCTCGGCTCATCATTTTTCTATAGAACAGCTTCAGGATATCGGTAATGCACTGGGTCTTTCAATGCCCGAATACGTTAGGATCTATGGGATCGAAATAAGCAGGCCTGAAGTGTATGAAGACGGTCTTTCCCCTGCTCTGGGGGAGCTTCTACCTGAATTTGCTGAAGAGATTATCAATCGAGAACTTCTTTCCAAACTGTATGGTACATGACTCCAATACCACACCGAGAGGAGAATTAGCGGTATGAGTGAAAATATGGGGCTGGCTCCTCCAAAAAACCCTCCGATCCGGCTGACACTTGAAATAGTCAATACCGGGTTCAAACAGCGGGTGAATGAATTGAGCGGACAGAATATGGACGCCTGCTATCAGTGCGGAAACTGCTCATCCGGATGTCCCCTGGCCCAGGAGATGGACATTCTCCCCAACAGGGTCATACGACTGGTTCAGCTGGGACAAAACGATGACATTATCAACAGTGAAACGATATGGATCTGTGCAAGTTGCTTCCAGTGTACAGTCAGATGCCCCAAAGGAATCGACATACAGGCAGTGATGGATGCACTCAGGCAGATAGCGATGGATGAGGGAATTGACCATTTCGGCCCGGATCAGATCGATCCGGAACTGGCAGCTTCCGTCCCTCAGCCGGGGCTTGTTGGGGTCTATAGAAAACTGGCAACCTAGAACTGGAGGAAACATGGCCAAGATTGCTTACTATCCGGGCTGTGCCCTTAATGAGCGGTCCTCCCATCTCGACCGCTCAGCACGGGATGCTACCGTGAGACTGGGTTTTGAACTGGACGAGCTGGATACATGGACCTGCTGCGGGGCGGTTCCCCCGGTATCTGAAGAAAGGGTAATGAACCTAGTTGCCCCTTCCAGAATTCTGAAGGATGTACGTGATTCAGGAAGAGATATTCTTATAACAATATGCGACTTCTGCTATAACACCCTGAAGCGTACAAATTTTATTATAAAATCCGATGAAATCACCAGGAAAAGAGTGAATGCCTTCCTTGCAGATGATACACCTGAAAGGGACTATCTTGAGAAAGATGATTCCCTATGGGAAGATTACGCAGGCGAAGTTAATGTTATTCATCTCATGGAATACCTGCGCGATGAACTGGGTTACGAAAAGATCACTGAAAGCCTTAAAAGATCATTGAAGGGACTCAAGATCGCCCCCTATTACGGCTGCGTCATGTTGAGACCCCAGAACGAAATACAGCTGGACAACCCTGAGAATCCCTCGATAATCGAGGATTTCATCACCGCTCTGGATGCCAAGCCCGTAAAATACCCTTACAGAACGGAGTGCTGCGGTTCGTATCTGTCAGTCTCCAGTCCTGACGCTTCCACAAGGCTGTGCTACAGAATACTCACTTCAGCCAGAAACAGCGGGGCAGATGCCGTTGTGGTCAGCTGTCCACTGTGTTTCTACAATCTTGATTCAAGACAGAAGGCTATAACTGAAGCCTATTCCGATTTTAAACCTGTTCCGATATTCTATTTTACTCAGCTTCTCTCAGTTGCACTTGGTGTTGAATACGGCAGACAGGGGTTTGAAAAGCACTATGTTGATGTCACCCCTGTTCTGGATAAGATCGGAATCAGTACCGGTAAGGGGGGTGAGGAATGAAAAGAATAGGAGTCTTCGTCTGCCATTGCGGTATAAATATCGCTGAAACGGTCGATGTTAAACGTGTGGCCGAGGAATCGATGAAGATGGATGGTGTAGCCTATGCCCAGGATTACATTTACATGTGCTCCGAACCAGGGCAGACCCTCGTCCGGGAAAAGATAGTAGAAGAAAAGCTGGATGCAATTATCATCGCTGCCTGCTCCCCTAATCTTCATGAATCCACTTTCAGAGCTGCCGCAGAGGAGGCAGGACTGAATCCCTGGCAGTGCGAAATAGCGAACATCCGCGAACAGTGCAGTTGGGTCCATTCAGACAGAGAAAAGGCGACCAGTAAGGCCATTCATATTGTCGCTACAATAGTTCAGAAGACAAGGCTGAACGAGTCGCTCGAACCGATTCCTGTATCGATTACAAAGAAGGCTCTTGTGATCGGTGGCGGCATCGCCGGTATCCAGGCTTCCCTGGATATCGCTGATTCAGGCTATAAGGTTATCCTTGTAGAAAAGGATTCATCCATCGGCGGGCATATGGCCCAGCTTTCTGAAACATTTCCAACCCTGGACTGTTCTCAGTGCATTCTAACACCGAAGATGGTTGCAGCAGGCAAACATCCGAACATCGAACTCATGACTTATTCCGAAATAGAAGAGGTTTCCGGATACGTGGGTAATTTCAAAGTCAAGATAAGGCGGAAAGCTTCCTTTGTTGACTGGTCCAAATGTAACGGTTGCGGCCTCTGCATGGAAAAATGTCCTGCAAAAGTCTCCTCCGCCTTTGACAGGGAGCTTGCAACACACGGGGCAATTTACGTTCCCTTTCCCCAGGCGGTCCCCAACAAACCGGTAATCGATAAAGACAGCTGCATCTACTTCAAAACAGGAAAATGCCGCCTGTGCGAAAAGGTATGCGAGATAGGTGCAATAAATTTCGAACAGGAAGATCAGTTCGTCGAAGAAGAAGTGGGAGCCATTATAGTCGCTACCGGTTTTGAAACCCTTCCAGTTGCTGACCTGGCCGAATACGGCGCAGGTGATGTTCCCGATCTCATTGATGGACTGGCCTTTGAACGCCTTCTGTCAGCATCCGGCCCAACCGTCGGAGAGGTAAGGAGACCCTCTGACGGTAAGGTTCCGAAGGAGATCGTCTTCGTTCAGTGCGCGGGTTCAAGGGATCCTGAGCGCTACAAACCCTACTGCTCCAAGATCTGCTGCATGTACACAACGAAACATGCTCTTCTGTACAAGCACCGTGTTCATGATGGCCAGCCCTACATCTTCTATATAGACATCAGAACGGGTGGAAAAGGCTACGAAGAATTCTACCATAACGCCGAAGAGGAAGAGAATATCATCTATCTCCGCGGCAAGGTTGCGAAAATATTCCGAGACGGTGACAAAACTGTGGTCTGGGGAACGGACACCCTTACCGGCAGGAACATAGAAATCGCGGCTGATCTTGTTGTCCTGGCCACTGCAGTTGTTCCTAAGGACAGCACGGCTGAGCTGGTAAAGAAACTCAGAATACAGACGGGACCCAACGGCTTCCTGGCCGAGGCACATCCGAAGCTGCGCCCGGTGGAAAGCATCAACAGCGGTTTCTTCTTAGCCGGAGCTGCTCAGGGACCAAAGGACATACCGGAAACGGTCGCCCAGGCCAGCGGGGCAGCATGCAAGGTGATCTCCCTCTTCTCAAGGGATCATCTGGAGCAGGATCCTGCAGTCGCATGGGTTGATGAAGATCTCTGCGGAAGCTGCCGGATCTGCATTTCCGTTTGCCCATACGATGCTCGGGAATACGATGAAGAGAAGGAAATAGTAATCGTCAATGAAGCTCTCTGCGAAGGCTGCGGCTCCTGCGTGGCCGCATGCGCCTGCGGAGCGACTCAACAGAGGAATCTCTCGGATTCCCAGATCAAATCCATGGTAACAGCCAGTTTGGGAGGTGTGTGATGTTTGAGCCCAAGATCGTCTGCTTTCTGTGCAAATGGTGTACCAGCGCCGGTGCGGATCTGGCAGGCACCTCCCGGCTGAAATACAGGCCCAATGGAGTTAATATCAGATTCATGTGTTCCAGCAGGGTTGATCCTGAACATATCCTCTGGGCATTCCATGAGGGCGCCGACGGGGTTCTCATAGGAGGATGTCATCCTGGAGACTGCCACTACGAGGATGGCAATTACAAGACACAGGCTCGCGTATCCCTCCTGAACCGCTTGCTGGATGATTTCGGGATTGATACCAGGCGCCTTCGACTGGAGTGGATCTCGGCTGCAGAGGGAGCGAAATTCGCGAATGTAATGAATGATTTTACAGAGGAACTGCGTTCAAAAGGGCCGCTTAAACTCGCGGTAAGGGAGATGGCAAAATGACAGAACCGTCAGAAACAACCGCAGACTTGCTTGTTCCCATCTTCTTCATGGGGAAAAGGTATGAAGTACCAGCAAGCCTTACGATTCAGAAAGCACTGGAATACGCCGGCTATCAGCACATAAGGGGCTGCGGCTGCCGTGGAGGAGTGTGCGGTGCCTGCGGTACCGTATTCAGAACACCTGACAGCTATAAACTTCAGGTTGGACTGGCCTGTCAGACCGTTGTGCAGCCGGGAATGCACCTGATGATAATGCCCTTTTATCCCGGGAACAGGTCATCCTTCGATATTGAAGAGATGAATGGAACCGGTGGCGAGCTCGCTGCCCTGTACCCCGAGATCTTCAAATGCATAGGGTGCAATGCATGCAGCCAGGGTTGCCCGATGGACATAGATGTTATGCACTACATGGCTCAGGCCATAAGGGGTGACATAGCAGGTGCCGCCGAAACATCATTTGACTGCATCATGTGTGGTCTCTGTGCCTCCAGATGTCCTGCGGAAGAAGTACAGTTCAATGTAGCCATCCTTGCAAGACGGTTGCATGCAAGACACATAATCCTCAGAGCGGAACATCTGCACGAAAGAGTCAAGCAGATAGATAGCGGTAAGTTCGAAGAACCTCTGAGGGATTTGATGAGTAAATCAACGGAAGAACTGAAGGAGTTGTACAAATCCCGGGAATCGGAACCTCAGATGGCAGAGGAAGACTGGACACCTGCGGATGCGAGGTACGTCTGATGAGTATGAGAATTGGATTGGAGGTCAGCAATGCCGTATCCTGAATCGCTGAAGAAGCTTATAGAAAAAGTGGTGGCCACCCGTCCTGCAAGGGTGGAGAGAAAGAAGAACGATGAGGAATTCCCTGCTCTCAAACTTGAGGAAAGGGAACCGATTCTCAGAGATTTCCATCCGGATTTTATCAAAGGAACACGCCGTGAGATCAAAGTCGGCCCAAGCAAAGGTTATGCAATCAGTAACGAAATGGTGGATCTCCTTGAAGCTAAAAGCAGGGTAAATCCCCATCTTGTCAACCTTTTCGAACCGGATTTCGAAACTGATGTTCTTGTGATCGGCGCAGGTGGAGCCGGAACCGCGGCTGCGCTTCTTGCTGCTGAGAACGGTGCAAAGGTTACGATCGCGACAAAACTTCGCCATGGAGACGCTAATACTATGATGGCCGAGGGTGGTATTCAGGCAGCTGATAAGGTCGGTAAGGATTCTCCCTACTACCATTATCTGGACATTCTGGGAGGCGGTCACTTCGTGAATGACCCGGAACTAGTATACACCATGGTCCAGAATGCACCGGACGCTCTAAGATGGCTCGAAGGGATGGGAACATCTTTCTCCAAGTTCGAAGACGGCAGAATGCAGACCATGCATGGTGGTGGAACATGCCGCAAGAGGATGCACTACGCTGCAGATATCACCGGTGCCGAAATAATGAAGACCATCCGTGACGAAGCCAGAAATCACACGGATATGATAGATGTTATAGAATTCTGTCCCGCGGTGGAACTGGTCCTGGATGATAAGGGGCGCTGCGCAGGTGCTATTCTCTACAACCTTGAAACAGCCGAGTACCTTTTTGTGAAAGCCAAGTCTGTCATAATAGCAACCGGGGGAAGCGGAAGGCTGCACATACAGAATTTCATGACAACCAACCACTACGGTGCCACAGCGGATGGCATCGTCATGGCTTACAGAGCCGGTGTACCTATTTCCTTCCTTCATACGGTGCAGTACCATCCCACAGGAGTGGTATTCCCTGAACAGGCAGAGGGAATTCTGATAACAGAAAAATTCCGTGGCGCTGGCGCGAATGTACTTAACATCCACGGTGAGCAGTTCGTTTACGAGCGCGAACCAAGGGATGTTGAGGCAGCCTGCATTATCCGCGAATGCAGCCCGGATGGAAGAGGTAACGGAGTCCCCACTCCCACGGGCAAATTCGGAGTATGGCTGGATTCTCCAATGATCGACATGCTCAAGGGCGAAGGAACAGTAAGGAAAGAGTTCCCCGGCAAACATATCCTTTTCAGACGGTTTGGAATCGATATATCAAAGGAGCCCATGCTCATCCACCCGACGCTGCACTACCAGAACGGTGGGCTGAATATCAACAACAAATGTGAAACCAATGTACCCGGTCTATTCGCCGCTGGTGAAGTGTCCGGGGGAGTTCATGGCGAGAACAGGCTAATGGGTAATTCTCTCCTCGATGTTATCGTGTTTGGCAGGATAGCAGGTATACATGCTGCTGAATACGCAAATGAACATGTTGAAAGTGATCAAGTAAATCTTGATCATGTGAAACGCTACAATGAAGAGGTGGAAGCCGCCGGCATAAAGGAAGAGAGAATTGCTCCCATGCTACTGCCGGACTATAGCAATCCGGAGGTCAGGAAAAAGCAGCTCACGAAGGAATACTTCGGAACCCTGTCCTGATGAGGAAAGAGGATTATTCATGAGCAAACCGAAAGTAGCCTTCTACTGGGCTGCAAGTTGTGGTGGGTGTGAAATTGCTATACTGGATATAGGAGATAGAATACTTCCTCTTTCCGAAGCGGTGGAGATCGTTTTCTGGCCCTGCGCTATCGATATTAAATACGATGACGTCAGAGCGATGGAGGATGGGGAGATAGATCTATGTCTGTTTAACGGAGCCATAAGGAATTCGGAGAACGAGGAGATGGCGGAGCTTCTCAGGCAGAAATCGAAACTACTCGTGGCCTATGGCTCGTGCGCTTATGAAGGGTGCATACCGGGACTTGCCAACCTGAAAACCCGTAAGGAAATCCTCAGGCGCAGCTACATCGAAGTACCTTCAATGGACAATCCGGAGAGTATCTACCCCCGGACCAGAACGGAAGTACCTGAAGGGATACTCGAACTGCCTGAACTCTACGATACGGTATACACACTCGATCAGGTTGTGGATGTGGATTACTACGTTCCCGGATGCCCTCCTGTCGCGGATCAGACATGGGCCGTACTGGAAGCTGTGCTAGAAGGCAATCTTCCTGAAAAGGGCAGTGTAGTAGGTGCAGGCACAAAGATCGTGTGCGACGACTGCCCGCTGGAGAAGAAAGAAACGAAAATCTCCGGTTTTTTCAGACCCCACCAGATCATGCCTGAACCGGACATCTGCCTGCTCGAACAGGGTATATACTGCGCGGGAATAGGAACACGTGCGGGCTGTGAAGCTCTCTGCCCTTCAGTCGGAATGCCGTGCAGGGGGTGCTATGGGCCTCCGCCTGGAGTATTTGACCAGGGCGCGAAAATAGTGAGTGCCCTCGGTTCAGTAATAGACTCCGAGGACCCTGATGAAGTGGACAGGATAATGGAACAGATCCCCTGCCCCGCAGGTCTCTTCTACCGCTTCAGCCTGCCGCATTCAATACTCCGGAGGAAGACTACAGATGACTACAAAGAATAACCCGCAAATCTCGCCAGCATTCTACTGCAGCGACGCATACAGCTGCGTCTACTTCGTTACGCTCGTACATCCGTCCTCGACGTACTATCTAAGTACGCCTGCGGAGTCTGCACTCGCAAGCCTTGTATCCACAACTGTCTGCGACGCTTCGAAACGAAAGCTGGTGAAATATGCGGATTAGCATTGACCCGATAACCCGCCTTGAGGGTCACGGGAAGATAGAGATATTTCTTGATGATGCAGGTAATGTTGATAATGTCTATTTCCAGGTTCCGGAGCTCAGGGGATTCGAAGCATTCTGTGAGGGTCACCCTGTTGAGGAACTGGCAAGGATAACCACCAGGATATGCGGTGTCTGCCCTGAAGCTCACCACCTGGCTTCTGCAAAGGCTGCGGATGCCGTCTACGGAGTAGAAATCCCTTCAGCAGCAAAAAAGTTGAGGGAGCTGCTCTACAGCGCATTCTTCGTAACCGATCATGCAACTCATTTCTACATTCTCGGAGGACCTGATTTCATAGTGGGGCCTGATTCAGACCCGAAGGTCAGAAATATCCTGGGCGTTATTGCAAAGGTCGGCAAGGAAACAGGCCTCAAGGTGATTAACACAAGACACAGATGTCATCAGGTCATCAAGACCTTGGGCGGAAAGACCATACATCCGGTTTCATCGATTCCCGGAGGAGTCTCAAAAGGGCTCAACGAGGAGGAAAGGAAAGAAATCGAGGATGTTGCCCGTGATGCTGTGGAATTTGCCAAGTTCAGCCTGAAAGCTTTCGAAGACATTGTCCTCGCGAACAAGACA
>JAUVUL010000184.1 GCA_030600975.1 Candidatus Aegiribacteria sp. | reverse complement strand
AGTAATTAACAATCACTCAAATTGTTTGCTTACTCATAAATGTAAATCAGTGATCTGAGCGTGGTGTCGTTAAAAGCCCCGTCTCCCGGAAGGGGGGCGGGGTGTTTTTGGGCTTGACGCTTTGGGTAAAAGTTCTATATTAGGAATAGTTCTTAATACGAATAGGAGATATTTTGGTTGAGGCACGAAGGAATACAAGGCAGAAAAGGGTGATACTCCAATCAGTTGAGCAGCTGGGGTGTCATCCTACTGCTGTTCAGATTTACAGCGCTGTAAGAAAGGTGCTGCCCAGGACAAGCCTCAGTACAGTTTACAGGAATCTGGGAATACTCGTAGATCAGGGAAAGATCAAAGCTGTCAAGGGTGCCGGCAAGGAAATCCATTACGATCATAACATAGAGGAGCATAATCATATAAAATGCTCAGTCTGTGGCCGGGTTTGTGATGTGAACATAAGTCCGGTGGATATTGATACACTGAATCCCGAACAGGTTTCGAATTTTATTGTAATAGAAATACGTATGAATATATTAGGAATATGTCCTGAATGTGCTGAACAATTGGAAAAGGAGAAGTAGCAATGAGTATAAAGGGAACGAGAACAGAGAAGAACATCCTGAAGGCATTCGCCGGGGAATCACAGGCAAGGAACAGGTACACCTATTTCGCTTCTCAGGCGAAAAAGGACGGTTACATACAGATCTCAAAAATCTTCGAGGAAACCGCGAATCAGGAGAAAGAACACGCGAAGCGTCTTTTCAAGCTTCTTGAGGGAGGAGAGGTTGAGATCACTGATTCTTATCCTGCCGGAAAGATAGGTTCAACAGATGAGAACCTTCAAGCAGCGGCATCAGGTGAGAATCACGAACACATGGTAATGTATCCGGGGTTTGCCGAGATAGCACGCTCCGAAGGATTCGATGTCATAGCTGTTATCTTTGAATCCATCGCTGTTGCCGAGAAGCAGCACGAGAAAAGGTACCTCGGCCTGCTGAAGAATATCAACGAAGGAAAAGTTTTCATTAAGGATGATATCGTTATCTGGCGATGTCAGAACTGTGGATATCTGCATGAAGGCAGGGAAGCTCCCAACCTCTGTCCTGCCTGCGCACACCCACAGGCACATTTTGAACTCCTTGCAGAGAATTGGTAGGTGATAAGAATGAGGGAATTCAAATCAACTGAAGAAATTCTGGATTTTGCAATAGGTGAAGAGCAGTCTGCTGCCGATTTCTACACGAATCTGGCTGATCAGGTTAACAGCCCTTCGGTTCGCAAGATGTTCCTCGAGTTCAGTGAAGAGGAGCTTCAGCATAAGAACAAGCTTGAAAATATAAAAATGGGCAGCCTTGAGTATCTTCCTGCTGCAGCTGTTGCAGATCTGGGACTGGGAGAGATTCTGGTGGACGTTGCGCCGACCAGCGGCATGGACTATCAGGATGCTCTTATTCTCGCAATGAAAAAGGAAAAGGCCGCGTATCAGATGTATACACGTCTTGCGGGAGTAGCTTCCGATCCGGCGATCAGAGATCTTCTGAAGGGACTTGCGAACCAGGAAGCCAACCATAAGCTCCGCTTCGAAATAGAATATGACGAGCACGTTCTTACGGAGGATTGAAAGGAGTTGCTGAAATGACTGAACGAATGGAAATATATAAATGTGAGATATGCGGAAATATAGTTGAGATGACCCACGGGGGAGCCGGAGAACTTGTCTGCTGCGGGCAGCCGATGGTTAAAATGGAAGAACAGACTGCCGATATGGCAACAGAGAAACATGTACCGGTTATCGAGAGGATCGGTGGAGGTTACAGGGTTACTGTGGGTTCAACTCTGCATCCCATGATCGATGATCACTACATAGAATGGATTGAGCTTATCTCAGGAGACGGTATCTACAGAGAGTATCTGAAACCCGGAATGGACCCCGTAGTTGAATTCAAGATCGGTGATCCTGGCTCCGTATCCTCAAGAGAATACTGCAGCATTCATGGCCTCTGGAAGGAGTGAGCATGCTTAGCGAAAAAATTCAGAATGCGATCAACCGCCAGATCAACGCTGAGCTGTATTCTTCATATCTGTATGTGGCAATGGCGATGTATTTCGAATCGGTTGATATGAGCGGTGCGGCGAAGTGGATGAACTCGCAGGCGCAGGAGGAACTTGTCCATGCCGATAAATTCATGAAATACGTGAATGAGAGGGATGGTAGAGTAATACTGGATGCCATCGAAAAACCTGCTGTTGAATGGAAATCAGTTCAGAACACTTTTGAGGCTGCCCTTGAACATGAGAGAAAAGTTTCTTCCCTGATCAACGATCTTGTGACGCTGGCAAGGGAAGAGAGTGATCATATGACTGATAATTTCCTGCAGTGGTACGTTGCAGAACAGGTCGAGGAGGAAGCGTCCGTCGGAGAAGTTGTCAGAAAACTGAAGTTGATTGGTGATTCGGGTGGCGGCAGGTTCATGATAGACAATGAACTCGGTCAAAGGATATTCAATCCCGCTGCTAATAGCGGAGAGTAGGAGTAGCGAAATGGGAGACCAGTTCAATGCCGAAGAAATATTGAAAATGGCTGAACAGATCGAAAAAAACGGACAGGAGTTCTACAAGAGCGCTTCCAGCGTTGTAGATGATTTTGAGATTTCCAGGCTCCTTGCGGATCTTGCCGAATGGGAAAAGGGACATGAAGCCCTCTTTGCATCCATGAGAATGGAACTCACTGAAGAAGAAAAAACACAGACCGCCATAGACCCGTACTGCGAGGCTGCTCTCTACCTGAAAGCTATGGCCGATAATCATGTTTTCAAGCAGCAGACGGGTAGATCTCTGTCGGAAGTCGCAGGGGATGAAAGCAACGATAAGATCATAGATCTTGCCATTCAGTTTGAGAAGGATTCTCTTCTTTTCTTCCTCGGGCTTGAAAGGCTGGTCTCCCCAAGGCTGGGCAAGAATAGAGTATACGAAATAATCGACGAGGAAATCGGCCATATTGCATACCTCGAGAAACAGAGAAGCAGGCTGAATTCAAGATAGAAGCAGTTCAGACAATTCTTAAGGAGAACGGATGGATGTGTTCAAAGCTGTCAAGCTGACTGAGAGTGTATACTGGGTTGGAGTAATTGACTGGGCCATACGTGATTTTCATGGATACAGCACGGGGAGGGGTTCAACCTACAATGCATATCTTATTCTTTCAAAGAAGATCACGCTAATCGATACGGTGAAGAAACCCTTTTTCGAAGAGATGATGTCGAGGATCTCTTCAGTAATAGATCCCTCAAGAATAGAAATAATCATCAGTAATCATTCCGAGATGGATCATACCGGATCGCTTCCTGAAACAATATCCGCAGTCAAGCCGGACAAAATCTACGCTTCACCAATGGGTTCTAAAGCGCTTTCCGCCCACTTTCACTGGGAAGAAGATCCGATAGAAGTTGTGAAGACTGGAGACAGTATAGACCTTGGAAACATGAGAATTGAGTTCATAGAAACACGTATGCTGCACTGGCCTGACAGTATGGTAACCTACCTGCCTGAAGAGAAAATCCTTTTCAGTCAGGATGGTTTCGGAATGCACCTTGCGTCTACAGAAAGATTCGATGATGAACTTCCACTGAACATTCTTAAAGAGGAAGCCAGGAAATATTACGCGAACATCCTCATGCCGTTCTCTCCCCTGGTCAGTGCTCTTCTTGGAAATCTTGAAAAGATGAAGCTTGAAATAGATCTTCTATGCCCGGACCATGGCCCGGTGTGGAGGAGTAAAATTGACTGGATACTTGGGAAATGGGGCTCCTGGGCTGAAAGAAAACCCCGCCCGAAGGCCGTTGTGGTTTACGATACCATGTGGAACAGCACCCGCAAGATGGCCCAGGCCGTTATTGAAGGTCTTACCCGGGAAGGCATCAGCAGCAAATTGATGCCCCTGAGGGCTTCTCACATAAGCGATATTGCTGCAGAAGTTCTTGAAGCATCCGCACTGATAGTTGGAAGCCCGACCATCAATGGAAGAATCTTCCCCTCTGTGGCTGAATGTATGAATTATCTGGGTGGTCTGAAACCTAAGAATCTCGTTGGCGCCGCGTTCGGTTCCTACGGCTGGAGCGGTGAAGCGGTTAAGGAGTTAAACGGTTTGCTTGAGGAGATGAAAGTAGAGCTGATTTCGGAAGAACTTCGTGCGGTTTACGTACCCGATGAAGGAGTACTTGAGAAATCAGTGGATCTGGGACAGAGTGTGGGACGGAGAATCATGGAAATCTGTGGAGGTGCGAAATAATGGACATCACTCCTCTGTTTACGATTACCTACGGTCTGTACGTTGTGGGGTCCCGATCGGGAGATAAGCTGAACGGTCAGATTGCGAATACGGTGTTTCAGGTAACAGCTGATCCTATAAAGGTCGCAGTTTCAATAAACAAAACTGAACTAACACATGAATTGATCAGCGAGACCGGGAAATGCTGCGTCGGTGTACTCAGCGAAAAAGCTGACATGGCTTTCATAGGCAATTTCGGATTCAAAAGCGGAAGAGATGTAGATAAATTTGCCAGCATACCGTACACGCTTGCTCCATCAGGATGTCCGATGCCTGGAGAAAACATACTGGCATACATAGACCTGGATATATGCAAGAGTATTGATGTGGATACACATACCGTGTTCATAGGAGAGGTTACCGACTGCGGAATCAAAGGTGAGGGAACTCCCATGTCATACTCGTATTACAGGGAAGTGCTCCGCGGAAAAACACCTCCAACCGCTCCATCCTATATAACTGCATCAAGTGATGAACAGGAACGAAAGGAAGACAGTAGAATGAAGAAGTACGTATGCAATATCTGCGGTTATGTTTATGACCCGGAAAAGGGTGATCCTGACGGCGGCATCGAACCGGGGACTACTTTCGAGGATATTCCGGATGGCTGGGTATGCCCTGTCTGCGGAGTAGGCAAGGACCAGTTCTCCGAACAATAGAACAACAGGGGTCGGGCCTAACATCTAAACATTTTGATTGTTTATATTTAATATGTAACAAATGTTTAGTCATAATGTTAAGATGTTAGGCCCGACCCCTT
>JAUVUL010000043.1 GCA_030600975.1 Candidatus Aegiribacteria sp. | reverse complement strand
GGTTATCGATCAGGATCGGATACCTGTGGGTATCCTCTATCTTCATGATGCCCTCCAGGCAGGTGTGAAATAAACCGATAATGGCATCTCGTCTTCCATTTCGCCGATTCAGGCATTCACTGATTCTTCCTCTTGTGAAGTTCCTTGTTTTCCTGGGCAGGATCATGCCCAGGAAACTTATCTGGGTGCTCGGCGGTATTTTCGGGTCGATTGCTTCCCTGATTCCGGGCAGATCCCGGAGGATATTCAGAATAAACGAGAAGCACATCATTCGTCCCTGCGGTTTGAGTGTCCGGTTGAGCCGTGTCTACAGGTATTTAATCTCGGGGATGATTGATTTCATCAATCTCAATTACAGATCCGACGATGAGTTTCGCAAGTTAATTGAAATTCGAGGAGAGGAACACATGGAGGCTGCGCTGTCCCTCGGCAGGGGAGTCATTGCCATAACAGCGCATTATTCGGCCTGGGAACTTATACCAAGAGCCGTTCTGCTTCTGGGGCATAAGATAGGTATAGTTACAAGAGAACTTGCCCACAGAGAAACGTCCGAGTATTTCAACAACCTGAGAGCCCGGTGCGGAACTGTGCTTATCGACAGGGGTAGCGGTATAGCAAGGCTTATGAGGGTGTTGCGTGATAATACCGCTGTGGGTATTTTGATAGATCAGGATACCATGGGAGTGGAAAGTGATTTCGTTGATTTCATGGGTCTCCCCGCCAGGACACCTGTTGGTCCGGCACAGCTGGCCCTGAGGTTTGGAATTCCCGTTCTTACACTGCATATATCAAGAGGGAAAGATGGGGAATATACGCTTACTATCGATGAGCCGCTGAACCTGATGGAGTACGAAGGTGAGAAAGGTTATATTAAGCTTACAGCTGATCTTACCGGAAAGATTGAGGAGTGGGTACGTGAAGATCCCGAACAATGGGTCTGGATTCATGAGCGCTGGGCTCGCCGTCCTGGCTTTGCTCCTGGCCTGCGGTAGCTCCGATCCCGTTGACATGGACCCTGACCGGGAACCGATACAGATCGTTGAGGATTTTACAATGGTTCAGTCCAGGAAAGGTTATCGCTCCTGGCGACTTGTTAGCGAAATGGCGGTTTATACTGAAGGCGACAGTCTGCTTCTTCTCTCCTCTGTCGACCTGACTTTCTTCGAAGAGGATATTCCGACAACAATTCTCAAAGGTGATTCAGGACTGGTTGAACTTAAATCGGGCCTCATGAGAATCTGGGGCAATGTCAACGCTGAAACCGATGATGGCAGGTATCTGGAAACACAGGAAATAATCTGGAATGATGAATTGGAGATCTTCCACAGTGACTGCCTGGTAGTTCTGACCATTCCGGATTCAGCAGGGGAAACAGTGCTTTCCGGAAGAGGTGTCGATCTTGATACCGGTCTCGGAGCTGTCGATGGTGTTAATATCGAAGAGGAGTTCACTGCGGTGTACTCGGGGGATCTGGAACTTGAGTAATATGTTGGTTGCACTCTGCTCGGTAATGGTGGCGGGTGCGGGGGTTTTCACAACAACCGCAGACAGAGCGGTGAGCAGGGATACGGATTCTCATGAACTGGTTATAGACCTAATCGGTAATGTTGTCGTAACCGATGGAGAAGTAACCGTAACCTCTGACAGCGGAACCGTCTGGCAGGAGTCCGGCAATGCGGTATTCTACAGCAATGTTACCGTTGAAGCCGATACCCTTACAGGAACTTCCCATTACCTTGAGTATCTCAAGGAAGCAGGAATGATAACCATGACGGGCAACGTTATACTTACGGATGGAGAGACGGTTCTGGAGGCTGGAGAAGTTGTTTACTTCCGGGAATCCGGCAAGGCGACTGCAAAAGAGGACGTTCTCATGACAGGCCCCCGGATAGGAAGAGTTGAGGGACAGTATGCTCTCTACGACAGGAATAGAGGCAGCCTTTTCATAACTGTTGATCCCATTCTCAGGAGGGTGGAGGGTAACGACAGTCTGATCGTTACCGCTGACAGGCTGGAATTCTTTCCCGATGATAATTCGGCGGAGGCTCAGGGCAACACTTCGGTTTCAATGCCGGGTATGGATTTCTATTCCACGTCCGAATACCTGAGATACTTCGGAGATGAGGACAGATTCGAGCTTTTTGGCTCACCGGTGCTCGAGTCGGAGGATATGGAACTATCCGGAGATTGGATGGAGATACTCCTGGAATCCTCCGGTGATCCCCGTTCCGTCAGAGTAGAAGGGGGAGCTTCAGGTCATTTTCTTGATACAGGTGTTGACCCCCCTGCCGAAACATGGTTCTCATCGGAAAGGGCTTTCTTCGCATTCGAGAACGGTGAACCTGATTCCGTGATGCTCGCAGGTTCAGCAACACTCCGGATGAAATCCGGAGGTGAGGCTGCCTCAAGAAATGAAATGAACACCGTCAGGGGCAACAGTCTTCGCATCAGTTTTGAAGACGGAGAGGTCGTGGAAGTCATCGTGTCGGGTCATGTAACCGGAACGTACAGCTACCTCGGAGGTAATCCATGATCACTGGTAAAATGAATGAAATAGATCCGGAGGTTCTGAGAACTGACAGGCTGGTTAAGAAGTACCGGAAACGGGCTGTTGTCAACGGGATATCTCTCTCGGTATCAAGGGGTGAGATCGTTGGACTACTCGGACCGAATGGTGCTGGAAAGACCACTACTTTCAATCAGATCGTAGGGTTCATCAGACCGGATTCAGGTGATGTATTCATGGATGACATCAATTTGACCCATCTGCCCATGTACAGAAGATGCAGATTGGGAATAGGCTACCTGCCCCAGGAGTCAAGCGTATTCAGAAAAATGACCGTGGCCGACAATCTCATGAGTATCCTGGAAACAACCGGACTCAGAAAGAAGGACAGGAAGAAAAGACAAGCTCAGCTCCTTGCGGATCTGGGCATTGAGAAAGTGGCTGATCAGATGGCATACACCCTGTCAGGAGGGGAGAGGAGAAGGGTTGAGATAGCAAGAGCTCTCGTGACAGATCCCGCATTCCTGCTCCTTGATGAGCCCTTTGCGGGTATTGATCCCATAGCTGTTGATGATATCCAGAGTATCGTAAGGGAACTCAAGGCAAGGAAGCTGGGTATTCTCATCACCGACCATAACGTAAGGGAAACCCTTGAGATCACTGACAGGGCGTACATCATGTACGATGGCAAGATACTTATATCCGGATCAGCTCAGGAGCTTGCCGAAAACCCCGAAGCCAGGAAGATCTACCTTGGTGAAAGGTTCAAGCTGTAGTATGCCGAATTTAAAGCTTAATCAGAATCTTCGAATGGTCCAGACCCAGAAACTTGCGCTTACACAGAAGATAAGGCAGGCTCTTGAGATTCTTCAGGTTCCCTCTCTTGATCTCGAGAACCTTATCAGACAGGAACTTCAGGATAATCCACTTCTTGAGCATCAGGGCCCTGAGACCAGGGGAGAGGACGAAAAGAGCGACAGTGATGAAACCCGTGAAAGTGAGAATTCATGGGATGAGGAACCCTCAAGAAGTGACAGCAAGGAGAATGATACCCTGGATATCCTGAAAAAGCTGGATGAGCATTCAGGGGACAGCTATACGGGATCCTATCGTAGTAATGAGGACCCATGGATGCCTGAACCCCCCAGTGAGCCAACTCTTTACGAGTATCTTCTTGATCAGGTCTGGTCGCTGATGCTTCCCAGTGACCTGGAGGAAGCTGTGATTTATGTGATCTATTCGCTCAACAGGCATGGGCTGCTTTCCCTGCCGATCCAGGAACTGCAGTTAACCTGGGAAGGCAATCCCGATCTCCTTCCTGAGGCTCTCAGGATTGTCCGGACGCTGGAACCAACAGGTATAGGGGCGCTGAGTGCCGGTGGCGCACTTGAAATGCAACTGGAAAAACTGGGATACGATCACGACAGTCTTGAATACAGGATCGTAGCTGAACATTTCAGTGAGCTCGCAGAAAGAAAGATCAAGACCATCGCATCAGCCGAAGGGGTATCACCCCACAAGGTTCAGGAAGCAATTGACAGGATATCCGTCCTTAAACCGTGGCCGGGCAACCAGTTTTCATCTTCGACAAATGCCGCTGTAATACCTGACATTATTATCTTCAAGATAGGTGATCATTTCGAGGCGATTCTCAATGACAACAGATTCCCACACCTGATGATATCAGCAAGGAACAGGCGGATCCTTGAATCCCCCGATACCTCACCGAAGGAGAAGGAATACGTTAAGAAGAAGTTTCAGAAGGCTTCATGGTTTATCAAGGCCATAAGGCAGCGTCAGGAAACCGTAACAAGGATAGGTGAATACCTCGCAGACTATCAGAGGGACTTTTTCGAGCACGGAGTTGAGGGGTTGCGGCCCCTTACCCTGCAAATGGTGGCAGACGCCCTTGGATATAACCAGTCCACCATCAGCAGGGCTATTAATGGCAAGTACGTTCAATCCCCAGAGGGAATTCACGCGATGAGATTCTTCTTCAGCAGGGCTCTCCCCGGTGATGGAGGAGAAATATCCAGCAGAACGGTCAAGGACGAACTGAGAAAACTCATAGAATCGGAGGACAAGACCAGACCTCTTTCCGATGCGAAGCTCGTTCAAGTGCTGGAAGCGATTGGAATGGGAGTGAAAAGACGGACGGTGGCGAATTACCGGGTGGAAATGAATATACTTTCGGCAAGTAAACGGAAGAGATACTGAAGGTGGTACAGATGGACAAACCCGTAATAGAACTGGTAGACCTTGACTTTCCTGAGGGCTGCAACATCATTCTTGGGCAGTCCCATTTCATTAAAACAGTTGAGGATATATACGAAGCTGTATCCGGCACGGTTCCAGGTGCCCGGTTCGGACTTGCATTCTCCGAAGCATCCGGTCCAAGGCTTGTCAGAAGTGACGGTACAGACCTTGAGCTGAGATCAATCGCCGAGAAGAACCTTCTGAAACTCAAATGCGGTCACGTGTTCATGATAGTACTCCATGGGGTTTTCCCAATACAGATTCTGAATCAGGTGAAAGCTGTCCCGGAGGTATGCCGGATCTTCTGCGCCACCGCAAATCCCGTGCAGGTTATCGTAGGGCGTTCGGATCAGGGAGGCGGTATCATGGGCGTAATCGATGGAGAACCCCCCTTTGCCGTTGAGATCGAAGAAGATATCGAGAGTCGCATAGAACTCCTGAAAAGAATAGGGTACAAAAGATAGGAACCCGGATATCCCGGAGTACGTGTGTATCCTACTTGATCCAAGACGAAAATATCCATATACAGAGTCTCCAGTGCATATCTGCCGGCAACGATGTTTGACTGGGGGTTTCTCAGGTGGTATGGTCAGTTTCAGGCAGGAATCGAAGGTTTATTGGGACGAATGGGCTTCTTTGCGAGCAGGTTATGGGATTGCGGAAAAGCAATTGTCCTAGCGCTTTGATGGTTTTATGTTTACGTGAAAAATAAGGAAGGAGTGAAATGAAAGTTATTCTTTTTGTCCTACTTTCTGGTGTGTTTTGTATAACCTTCGGGGATCTTTATGTTGGCGGTATGGGGCTTCCATCCAGTGCACCGTCTATCAATCAGGCGGGTTCAACCGATGACTGGGAAATCAATATTCTAAATGAGTTTACCTGTCCCTTTGCCGATATCATCCTGGGTCTTGATTATATTGGCAACTTTAATAAACTGGCATTTACGAGTGATTTTCAAGATTCCGTCTATCTGATCGATCTTGATACAGGTGCTTTTTTCGGGGGAGTTCCACTCGAGTCTGAACATGTCTTCGGTGTCTGCTATCCGGGTGAATTTCACTGTAATGATTACTTTGATACAGTAATGTACTATTATTCAGGCCCTGCATGGGATACTTATCCGAATCCATATGAGAATGACGGCAGGGGGCTTGATTTTAATAATGGTTACATCTGGCAGGCTTATGGACCCATTACTGGAGCAACAAATGCTGAATGCGTAAGTTTCCTGCCATACACGGGCGGTTCTTCTACTATTTATCCTCTTTCAGATATACCGTATGGAACTCAGCTCAGCGGGCTCACAACATGGCCGGGTGCATCGAGTATGAATCTGGCTGTAACTGCATACATTGTACACTATATCTGGCTATATGAATTGAACGGATCAAGCATGGACTATCTCGGTTCAGTGGAACTTCCAGGCAGTTTCCTGATGTCATGGGGCATTGCTTATGTTGAACCACGCGATACATTCTACTGGTCGTGGAGAGATTATTCCAATGTTGATCATATAACCGAGTTTGAGCTTATTTCTACAGGTCTTGAACCTGCAACATGGGGATCGATCAAGGCATCGTTCTAGCCAATTCATGATTGTTCAAGAGAAGGTGCTCAGTTGATAATGAGCGCCTTCCCTTAACACGGAGGGGATATGGAGAGGAAGTTCAACGTTCGGGAGAAGCTGAGTTATGCCTTCGACAACATGATGTCGAAAGGCTCAGCGGGGCTGATAATCTGGCTGGGTGCGCTCTCGATCATGCTGATCGTCATCTTTTCACTCGTGGTGCTACTCACCAGAAGCAGTCCAGGGGGCGAGAGTTTCGTAAAAGTCATGTGGATGAGCCTGATGCGAACGCTCGATTCAGGCACCATCGGCGGGGATGAAGGCAGTGTGCTCTTTCTCCTGACGATGCTTGCCGTGACCTTCGGGGGCATCTTCACTTTCAGCATGCTGATAGGTATCCTCACCACCAGCCTCGAATCCAAGCTCGAGTCTCTCAGGAAGGGCCGTTCGAGAGTGGTCGAGAGTAATCACACAGTGATACTCGGATGGTCAGAGCAGGTTTTCACCATTATCTCCGAGATGACCCAGGCAAACGAGAACCAGAAGAACCCCTGCGTCGCCATCATGGCCGACAAAGACAAGGTCGAGATGGAAGACGAGATCAGCGGGAAGATCGATTCCACGAAGAACACGAGAGTAGTCTGCAGAACGGGGAATCCGACCGAGAGCTCGGACCTGGACATGATGAGCCTGCAGAACTCCAGATCCATCATAATCCTCTCCCCGGAAAGCGATAATCCCGACGCTGAGGTGATCAAGACCATGCTGGCCATCATCAACAGGTCCGCTGACAGGACTGAACCTCTGCACATGGTGGCTCTGATACGGGATCCAGAGAACTTCGAAGTAGCGAAGATAGTCGGAAAGGACGAGGCAGAGATCGTACTGGCTGGCGATATCATCGCCAGAATGGCGGCGCAGACCTGCGTCCAGTCCGGTCTCTCGATCGTCTACCAGGAGCTGCTCGATTATGGCGGTGACGAGATTTACTTTACCGATGAACCGGGGCTCTACGGGAAGACGTTCAGGGACTCGCTCTTCATGTACGAGACCAGCTCTATTATCGGCATCAAACCAGCTTCCGGTCCACCGGTGCTCAATCCTCCGATGGACACCGTCATTGATTCGGGAGACATGGTGATTTCCATATCGGAAGATGACGACACGGTTGTTCTCTCCGGCAGAGAGGACTACCCGATAGACAGGAGCCTGATCAGCACGGGCTTCGAGGATGAGTGCAAGCCATGCAGAATCATCATGCTCGGGTGGAACTGGCGTACGCCCATCATCATACGGGAACTGGACAGTTACGTGGAGAGAGGTTCCATTCTCAAGCTCGTAGCCGATAAGAATCTGTGCGAACCAGGAGAACCGCCCGAAGGTCTGAAAAACCTGAGAGTGGAGTATACCACTGCCGGGACTACGGACAGGCGAGTCCTGGAGGGGCTGCGTATCGGGCAGTACGATCATATCATCATATTGAGTTACACCGATGTGCTGTCAGCGCAGGAAGCCGATTCGGTGACACTGATGACCCTGCTTCATATGCGTGACATAGCCGATAATCTGGGACGGAGCTTCTCCCTGGTCAGTGAGATGAGGGACATACGCAACAGGAATCTGGCGGAGATCACCGGGGCGGATGACTACATAGTCAGTGACCAGATGCTGAGCCTCCTTCTCACCCAGATCTCCGAGAACAAGAACCTGAGCAGTGTCTTCCAGGACCTGTTCGATCCGGATGGATCCGAGATATATCTCAAACCCGCCGGGAAGTATGTAAGGACAGGTTCCCCCGTCAGCTTCTATACCGTTCTCGAGAGCACTGCGGACAAAGGGGAGGTTGCACTTGGATACAGGCTCATCTCCCTGAAGGACGATTCGGAAAAGGCGTATGGAGTCCTGGTGAACCCGACCAAGGATACAGAGATTACCTTCTCCGACCAGGACAGGATCATAGTCCTGGCAGAGGACTGAGATAGCCGTAACAACGCCTGAGTCACAGTAGGACTCCGGATACAGAAGGGCCCCGGTTACTCAGGGGCCCATATTAGGATACGAAAGATAGGATCCCGCAATTATTAACTACTGCGGTTGTTCTGCGCCTTGAAGCCACTGGAACGTTCTTTTCATGGC
>JAUVUL010000197.1 GCA_030600975.1 Candidatus Aegiribacteria sp. | reverse complement strand
CAGTTCGGAGCCCGAAGTGTTGAAGAAGATAAGGTCTCCGAACTGCAGATTTGACGGAGTCACGGTCCTGGCATCAGCGGCTTGCTGACTGGCTGTACGCGGAATCTCGATATTGACAGAGCTGTAGACCGCCCGGGTGAATCCTGAGCAGTCAACGCCGCTACGGCTCTCACCTCCGTAAGCGTAAGGTGTTCCCATCCATGATTCGATCTCGTCCATCATACTGTTGTCCGTTGAAGTTCTGGGACCACCTCCCGATGAGGATATCTCCGACCATGCACCCCCTGAGCAGTTTATGCCGTCCCCTCTGTATACGGGTGTTGATCTGCAGGAAGAAAGAAGCACCGCTACCGCCGCCGGGAATAAAAGGTATAACGTCTTTTTCATAGTATCAGCTTAATAATCGTGTCTCTGGGAGGCTGCAGGGTCTCGGGACAGTCAAGACTGTAATGGAGACCCCTGCTCTCCCTTCTGAGCAACGCGGACCTTACAATAATCCTGCTTACAGTACAGATATTACGAAGTTCCAGCAACCCGGTAACGGGAAGCATTGTCCAGTAATCCTCCTCGATCTCATCCGCCAGAACATCTATTATCCTGAGGGCTCTATGGAGCCTTCTGTCAGACCTGACTATTCCGACATAATCCCACATGACGCTTCTCAG
Organism: Candidatus Aegiribacteria sp.; assembly: GCA_030600975.1. Lineage (GTDB taxonomy): Bacteria > Fermentibacterota > Fermentibacteria > Fermentibacterales > JCC-6 > Aegiribacteria. The sequence continues at coordinate 4,225 of JAUVUL010000197.1, read as the reverse complement.
AGCGGCCCATGCGTAATCCACAAGGACGTTTTCCATGATCGGTTTCGCCCTTCCGAAGGACCAGTCCCTGGCGTGGAAAGCATCAGGGTTCAAAACCATATCGGGAATGGAATCAGCCGCCTTGAGTCCCATAACGCCGGCTTCAAGAAGACTGTTGCTGCCAAGCCGGTTGGCTCCATGAAATCCGGTACAGGATGCCTCGCCGATCGCCCTGAGGCCGTTCATGGCGGTACTGCCGTCGGTTCTTGCATCAATTCCCCCAACCGTGTAGTGAGCAGCTGGAACAACCGGTATGGGCTCCTCCCAGGGAACGATGCCTACAGAGGTGACACCATCGGTCACTTCTGGAAAGGATATGGTCAGCTTTTCCCTGCCCAGGTGTGTTGCATCCAACAGGACATAATCGTTACCCAGTCTTTTCATTTCCGAATCAATAGCCCTGGCAACGATATCCCTGGGTGCCAGTTCCATTCTCTCCGGATCGTAGTTCTTCATGAATCTTTCACCCTCAAGATTGAGAAGAACCGCCCCCTCGCCCCTGAGAGCCTCTGTGATAAGGAAGTTTCGCTTATCCGGATGGAAAAGGCAGGTAGGATGGAACTGGTAGAATTCCATGTTCTTTATGGGGAGACCCACCCGGTATGCCATTGCTATTCCATCTCCGGTGGAGGAATCCTGGTTTGAGGTGTACCTGTATACTTTTCCCGAACCGCCTGTAGCGATGACCGTTTCACCCGCGAGAACTGTGGAAATAGTTCCATTGTGAAGGATATGAGCTCCTATGCACCTGTCAACGGCATTATCAACAAGTTCAGGCATTTCCCGAGAAGCGGTAAGAAGATTAACCGCGAATGCGGGTTCCATTATGGTTATGTTCTTTCGTTCGGTACAGCACTCGCTCAGTACCTCACCTATGAGCCTTCCAGTCCGGTCCTTATGATGAAGGACGCGTCGAACACTGTGGCCCCCCTCTATACCGCTCTTTCCCTTTCCGAATGAACCCTCAAGCTGTACACCCCACCTGGAAAGCTGTTCAACAAGCCGCGGACCGGAGGAAATAATGTCTATGGCCGCCTTTTCGTTTACGAGCCCTCCACCCGCGCTGATGGTATCCTGAAGGTGAAGCTCAAAACTGTCATCGTTGGAAACTGCGGCAGCAAGCCCTCCCTGGGCAAGATATGTGCTGCCGGTAGGCATTGGTACCTTGCTCACAAGAAGAATTTCAAGTTTTTCCGGAAGTGAAAGGGCACAGGTCAAACCGGCCATACCGGCTCCCAGAATAAGAACATCGGTTTCTATGGCTCCATTACTCATGTTTTTCCTGTCTTCTTACTCCGTTTTCTGTACGCATCTATACTGTTCTGAATATCATTAATCAGTTCCGGCACAGCCCCCTCCACATCGAGGTTCATGGTCTGTACAAGAATATCCTCCGTATCGGGTATGCCGTAAAGTTTAACGGCATCCTTGGCAGTTGTTATCAGAGCTGAAGAGCCGGTTCCTTCCATGATAATTCTTAACCGTTCGATATCCACTTCTGAATAAACATGGTGATCGGGGAACACCTCAAGCCCTTCCAGCCTGATTCCGGCTTCCTCAAGGGAATTGCGGAAACTTTCCGGCTTGCCGATTCCGCAGAATGCCAGAACCGTTTTACTTGGAATACCCGACAGAACTTTTCCGTTTACAAGCCTTACCCCGGTATGCTTTACCCTGCTGAATTGAACTGGAGCTTTCCAGTTGTAATCCGAAACTCTCCTCCTGATCCATTCCGCGGACATACCCGGTGGTATGCGGTTTATCCAGATGTGATCCGCCCTTGAAATTACAGATGGAAATTCCCTGAGGGTTCCTGAAGGCAGGATACCTCCCTCTCCGAAGGGGCTTGCGAAATCGAGAACGACCAGCTCTAAATCCCGGTACAGCTGCAGATGCTGAAATCCATCGTCAACTATAATTATGTCCGGTTTCTCTCCGCGATAGGCTTTCGTAGCCGCTTCTGTTTTCGATCTGCCCGAATACACGCTGCTTCGACCCAAAAGACTCTCAGCCAGGAGGAGAACTTCGTCGGTGAAGTTATTTCTGACATCGTCATTGTCCAGTCTTACTCTGCAGGCTCGTGTACGTTGTCCGAAATTCCGGGCTACAACCGATACTGTATACCCCATTCCCGCTATGCGGTTGGCAAGCCATATGGTGACCGGTGTCTTTCCAGTGCCGCCTACTTCTATATTTCCCACGCTTATCACAGGCACCGGAAGGTGAAGCTGTCTGCTTCCGGATTCGTACCATCTTCGTCGGATGGAGGCAAGCAGACCGTAAATCCATCCGAAGGGCATAAGAAACCATCCCACCCATGCGTATCCACCCTCACGGGATACTATCTTTCTGAACAGTATATCAGGTCTTTTCATCCGATTGTGTCCGTTTCAATAATTCCAGTTCGTCTGATCAATGCCTTGAAATCTTCAAGCACGTTCCCTCTGATATTTTCAAATACAATTCTGATGTTTTCCCTTTTCCACGGATTGTTATAAAGCATGGTAAGTATATCAGCTATCTCTTCATGTGATGAAGCAATATGCGCTATACCCGATACGGACAATTTATTCACTACTCCGGTAAAACTGCTGTGATGTGGGCCAACAATAAACGGTACGCCCCGCATGACAGGTTCCAGTACATTATGCCCTCCTATCGGAACAAGGGTACCTCCAACGAAGGCGACATCACCGGTACCGTACATCCGAGCCAGTACTCCATGAACATCTACTAAAACGCTGTCGAAAACAAGAGTTTTACAATGAGAGGCATTCAGTTCCGCCCATTTAACCGGAGTAAAGCCCATCCGGACCATTAGATTCCATACTTCATCTATCCTCTCCATGTGACGCGGCGCTATGACAGGGAAGTAACCTGTCGATTCGGATGCCTTAAGAAGGGCTGCTTCCTCCCCCTTTCGAGTGGAACCTGCGACAAGAACAGGTCTGTCTGTATTCAGTATACTGCGCCATTCCGGTGGAGGATCACCGTGGTCGGTGAACATTTTTGAATCTCCGGAAGCAGTTACAATTCTCTTATCGATGCCCATCGAAAGGAACCTTTTCCGATCCTCATCACTCCTTGTCAGAATACCGGTGAAGCAGGACAGCAGTCTTGCTGGAAGGGAACCCAGGAAACGGTACCCTCTTACGCTTTTCTCGGAAAGCCTCCCGTTGATCATCATGCACGGAATGCCTGATACAAGAGCTGAGAGGATAGTGTTAGGCCATATCTCCGTCTCAGTCAGGATAAAGGCCCTGGGCCTGATCCGCCGGATGAATCTTTCAGCAAAACAACGAATATCAAGAGGAATGTAGCTCCCTTCCAGCTCCATTCTTTCTATGAATGATCGGCCGGATGGGGTAAAACAGGTTATCCATACAGGTATGCCATTTTTCTTGAGGTATTCAACGTAAGGCAGAAGGCCGTTCAGCTCGCCGAGTGATGAGCCGTGCAGCCATACAGGCCTGCTGCGGGTCCACCGTACGTACCCTTTTCTTTCCTTTCTTTCCAGTGCCGGCCTTAACAAAAGGGAAAAAGATGCAATAGGATGAAGGAAAGCTCCCAGTATTCTGAGGATACGACTGATAAACATCGCGGAAGGTGATGCAAGAAGATCAGCGCAGGCTGTTACCCTGTTCAGCTCGGTCTCCACCCTTTCTATCCAATTTTGCGGATCATCTTCCCTTTTCATGGGTGGAATGGGCCTGCCTTCCACGATCGGCAGCAGAGCGAATGGAAGAGGCAGAAGGAAACCGTCCCAGGATGAGAAACGGACAGCGGGCCACCCGGAAGCTCCCATGGGTATTACTGAGCGTTTACCAAGCCTTGATATATGAGCAATGCCGCTTTTAACAGTCTCTGCAGGTCCTCTGGGACCGTCAGGTGTTATAGCGCAGTCGAATCCCTTCCTGAGAATGACTGACATTTCGCGGACGGCTTTTAATCCACCTTTGGAACTCGATCCTCTTACCGTTTGAAAGCCCATGGAATGAAGTACATTGGTTACGTACTGACCATCCCTGTTCTGGCTTACAAGTACTGTAACCCCCTCGTTCCTGTGAGTATGTATAAGGGGAAGCTGTCTTCCATGCCAGAATGCAAAGAGTACCGGTCTGTTCCTGGCTCTGCCTGCTCTTCCAGGCACGGAGCTGACGTAACGCACCCTCCACGAAAGACCGGT
>JAUVUL010000127.1 GCA_030600975.1 Candidatus Aegiribacteria sp. | reverse complement strand
GGCAGTCTCCGCTTGAGAGTATGCTGCCAGGACTCGAACCGTAGTTCCCTGCGGCAACGCTGTGGTAGATTCCAGCGGTAAGAAGGTTCTCCTCCGCAATTCTGATTGTAGCATTACCGATTCCGGAAGAACCAAGGGACATCGAAAGAACGGAGGCGCCGTTATCGGTGCCGAACTCCATGGCCTGTATCCATGTGTATTGTCCACCGGAGTAGTAATTGATACGGAGAGCCATGCAGGTTGCGCCCGGGGCTACGCCTGTCTCGGTTCCCTCAGAACCGTCGCCGCAGACGGATCCTGAAGTGTGGGTTCCATGACCATGGTCATCCATGGGATCATTGTCCCCGTCAAAGAAATCCCATCCGTAATGATAACCTGCCGGGGTATCGTGCCACATATTGTTGTGAAGGTCCATGTGATTGTAATCTGTACCGGTATCAATGACACCGACTATGACTCCGCTGCCGTTGTAACCAAGCGCCCAAACATCGTCTGCGTTTATCTGCGTAACACTCCAGGTTATAGCCTTATCAAGTTCTTCAGGTGTGGCGTCCCGCACGTCGTAGGGATAGATCAATCCTGCATCCGGGTGGGCTGCCCGTTCAACGACGGTGACATCTCCGCGGGAAGCAATCTCTCTGATAACAGCAGGTGCAGCTTCACAGTAGACAGCATTGGCAAGCCAGAGCGATACGATGTTGGAAACACTTCCCGTGGTGTAAAACCCAAGTTCACTGATAATCCCCGTCTGGGATACATCGGCAATGTTCTTCAGAGCATCGACCACAAATTCCTGCCTTGCACCGCGGCTCATATCCACAGTAACAGCATCGACCCACTCCGTGTCGATCTCTCCCTGGACCAGTATGAAAACGGGAATGAGTTCCGTCCCGTCGGAGGTCTGAATCAGATCCTGAAGATCAGGATGAATGGTACCGGAAAATGCAGTCATAGCAACAAATAGCAGTATAGGAAAATACTTCATCCCGCTTCCTTTCAGTCGTAAGTACATTTAGATCAAATGATTGATTTACATGAAGGATAAAGGTTTCTCAATCCCGACGCATATAGTTCAGTTATTCAGTATCTATTCCTTCAGGTTATCACATCTGAGTAAAATCAAGGTTCACTCAGCATGAAAAAAACTTTTTTTATCAGGATACTGAAGACCTCGCCCTCTTTATTCTACCTGATAATCGTAATCTTTTCCGTTGCAACCGATCCGGAAGCAGTGAGCTTTACGATATACATCCCAGCAGGAAGAACCCCGGTATTCCATGAAACCGTATATTCACCTGTTGGTTGTCTGCCATTTTCCAGCAGGGCTACTGTGCGACCGCTTAAATCAACGATTTCGAGACGGACCTCGCCGGCATCAAAGAGTTCATAACTCAAAGTTGACAACTGAGAGAGAATTGGATTTGCTCCGATGTCAAGAGAAAAACGCTGCAAGGCAGTATCGTGCGTATCTGCTATAGGGGTAGTACTCTGTACAGCTGCAAGAGCATCCACAAGACCTTCACCAAGCTGAGGATATGGATAGCCGGGATTATTGCTGTAGATAATATCGCTGTCAGCAGTATCCATGATTGCAAGCGCGATTTCATTCCGCGACAGGGAAGGATCTGACCAGTATACCAAAGCAGCTACTCCAGCAACTATTGGTGAAGACATTGAGGTTCCATCTATATATACATAGGTATCCGGCATCCAGGTTGAGGCGATGTGCACTCCTGGTGCTACAACATCGATATAAGAACCATAATTCGAGAACGATGCTTTAGTATAATCATCATCAACCGCTCCAACCGAAAGTACGTTACTGTATGCAGCTGGATACCGTAAAGTGGTGCTGTTGTAATTTCCTGCTGACGCAACAAGCAGTGTCGCACTTGCGTTAACAAAGGTTTGTTCAGTTGAAGAATAGTAAGTGCTTGACCAGGATGCGTTTGCTATTGGAATGCCTATATCTGAAAAGTACATGAAACCAAGGAATGGATCTGAAACAAAGGAACCGCCACTGTTTGCATGGCATGTGGCTATGAACCACCCCTGTGATGTCCCTGCGATACCCTGGCTGTTGTTAGTTCCAGCGGTTGCACATCCGCACACATGGGTACCATGTATCGAAGCATGTTCCGTAGGATCGTTATCATTGGAAACGAAATCCCAACCGACAACATCGTCCACAAAACCATTACCGTCATCATCGATACTGTTGATATCTCCTGAATCGAAGTAACCATTACCATTCAGATCTTCACCGGGATTGGCACCCGCTGTCGGCCAGAGATCTTCATGTGCCCATTGAACTCCTGTATCAGTGATACCTATTATCGTTTCATCAGTCGGGGTAACATAATCCCAGGCATCATTGGCATTAATAAACGGCAGTCCCCACTGCAGGGACCAGTAAGTATCATTGGGTATGTAGTCTATACCTCCCTTCATCGGTTCATCATGAATACACGATTGCTTTATATATGCCGGGTATGCTTCATCCACCCAGTAAAGTTCCGAAAGCCTGTCAGAAACAAACAAAGCATCTCCCTTAAGTTCGTGCGTATTAGCATCAAGTGTAAGGGTATACCATCTGTCAGTTATTGCTTTCAGCTCGGGTATGCGCATTATCCCCGGATAAAATGCTGTCACATTCACTATGCCTAATTCCTCTGTAATCAGGTCCAGTTCGCTGAACCCTGTAACAGCATAACCATCGATCCTTGTCTGTTCAAGCAATAGATCGGGTACATCCTCCGAAACGAACAGGTGCACAGTATTTGCATAATATTCAGATCCTTCAGAAGTGTACCCTATTTCAGGTTCACTTTCAGAAACAGAAAAGCCGATAGCAACAGCAACCAACAACATAAGCATATGTATTCCTTTCAATTACGAGTACATTCAGACTAATGGATTAATTAGCATAAAGGATAAAGGTTTTTCTGTCTCATCGCAATAGCATAGTAATTCAGTATCTATCCCTTATTAATCTTTGCAGATCGTTACTCTTCTTCCCTCGGTTCCGTCTGTTTCCTTGCTAGACTGATCACCGTTCGAGCCGCGGCGTTTCTGATTTCCCTTGAATCGTGCCTTAGAAGCTTCTCGAGATAGGATTTTGAAAGTGCATACTTACCTGTCGAAGCCCATCTGAGCATGGATACGATGCCTTTTCTCGTGAGTTTCAGTTCGTTCCCTGCCGTTCTGTCAACGATCCTTGCAAGATCGTAGCCCCTGGGGGTAACCTCCCTGGACTTCATGGTTTCCAGAAGTGCTTCAAATTCATGTGGATCATCGGTTTTTTCAATGTTATCGAGGAGCCATTTCGATATTCTACCGGACGCGCTGCCGGGTATCCTACCGAGAAATCTCAGTATCTCGATGCGGTCAGTACCTCTTCTCAGCTTAAGACCTGTAAGCGCTGATTCAAGCTTATTGATAGACTCGGAGGGAAGCCCGTGGGGGTCAAACCTGTCCAGCTGCCTGATGATATCGAAGTAATCCCCGCATTCCAATGCATTCAGCATTTCATTAACGCAGATCTGCCCCCCGAGCGTAAGCAGAGTCTTCCAGACGATCTCCTTCTTTATCCCGGGGTTCTCCCTGAGAATATCCACGACCGCATCTGCCAGGTGCGGGTCTCCGAGAAATGCCGCTCCTTCCAGAGCCGCAGTAAGTTCCTGCCTTCTGTTAAGCCAGAACCTTCCTTCATCGCGCCTTTCAAGCTCGCATCTCAGTATAACGGCGGCTCCCTGCCAGCCGCTGATGCCCAGACCTCGGAGCGCTGCCCTGCGAACCCAGGTACTTTTATCATCTACCGCATCCCTCAGAAAAGCCCCTGCTTCCCCTCCCAGTACGAACGGGAGCGCCATTGTGGCAGCGGTTCTGACATGTACGTTACCGTCCTTCAGAGCAGTTTGCAGAGCTTTCGCTGAATCCTGCCCTGCAACGTTTCCGAGTGCTCTGGCGGCACTTTTACGTATTTTGTAATCCTTCTCCCTGTTCAGGATCTCAATGAGGCAGGTTGTCATTTTCGTATCCCCAATGATACCCGCAGATTCTATCAATGCCTTCATCTGCAGTGTATCAGGTTCCGAATTCCGGAGCCACTCCCTGAAATCCTGATATTCCGGTATTTCATCCCCTCCGCTTAAGAACCTGGCGACCGTATCCGGGAGAAACTCTCCTTTTAGTCTCTTCTTCTCAAGCCCGGCTCTGCGGGCAAGCTGTTCCACACTGCTGCATCCTGTTCCGTCAACAACCGATACAGTAAGGTCCATTACGGGATAGAATCGGAATTCCCCGGATCTGTCCAGAGCTTCGATTCCACCTGCGGCATGGTCCTTGCCGCTGTAGAAACCGCCGGCTCTTCCGTTGAATATCCTGGTAACACGTTTAACGGATTCCTCGAAGTCACCGCCTTCACCAATCGCGATAAAATCATCACCTCCCACGTGGCCAACGAAATATCCCGAGAGGTTTTCCGTCAATATTGCCGCCAGGGAACGTAGTACGGCATCCCCCCTGCTGAAACCGTAGTAGTCGTTGAAGGGTTTGAATCCTGATATGTCGAAATAGGCTGCAAGACCATGTTCCTCAAGCACATCAGATTTGAGCCTGGATGCGATGGTAACATTTCCCGGAAGGCCGGAGAGGGGATTCCTGGTACTTGCGTTTTCAAGGAGTCTGGAGATGCCATGAAGAGTGGCCTGAATGGTTTCGCCCGAAGCTCCGGCGGGTAAAAACCCGGCAGCTCCGGCATCGAGCCACCGCTCCATGTTCTCCTCCGAGCCGTACACCAGCCAGGGGATGTCGGAACCGCAGCAGTTTCTTACGATTTCCAGCACTCTATCAGGATCCTGCTTTCCGGAAACCAGAATAGCGGAACAGTTCCCGCGGTTGCAGTTTTCTATATCAACGGAACCTGGAAAAGGGGAGTCTTCATCCCCTATCCATACGAATTTACCTGATGACTGCTCTCCCATCGCACCACTCAATCTGTCTGTCAGACGTGACTTTCACTGCAGATGCTGTTCCCGTTTTACCAAGTAAAGAATCTATAATATCATCCAGAATAGCAATACCCTCAGGCTGACCGGTTCTTCCAAGAACGATCCCTGCGGGAGCAGCTGACTTCCGAAGCTTAGCTGTTACACTTATAAGGTCATCCCCCTCCTCAAAATAGGGAATCCCTTCGACACCGTTTCCATCCAGCAGGCTATCGGTTCTTACCAGTGAATTCCCATCCGCATATCCCCTTACAGTCTCACCATCCCTTTCGTATACCAGCACGAAGGGGTAACCGGAATCGATTAACTTCTCAAGTATCGAGTTTCTGGTTTCTCCAATACGGGTAGCAGGTATTCCCTTGAGCTTTCTCATCACATTACCGATCCGCACATCGTTCATTCTGAGGATTCTCTCCGCAATGGGTCCGGTATCCGATGACGAATCCGAAAGAAGCCCCAGTATTTCGCTCTTACTCTCAAATACGCGTGAATCAACTCTTCTGCCCACTATCAGTGAGGAGATGGAATCAGCGATGATGATAACCGGAAAAAGCAATATTCTCAACAGCAGCAGCGGAGGGGAAAGATTCGAAACCACGGTTTCCCTTGAAACGAGCATCAGGTGCTTGGGGATCATCTCCGCGAAGATGAGCATGAAAAAGGACAGAAGAACGATCAGGACCGGTTCAAGCCATGGGATACCTGTACCTTCAGCGAATCTTGAAGTAATAATTGACGCAAGAACAATGCCGATATTTGTTCCCACCAGTGTTGTAGTGAGGTATCTTCTGGGATTCTCTATGAAACTCAGAGAAAGACGGGCCCATTTTCTGCCCTCTCTCAGACGGCTGAGAGCTCTTATCCTGCTGGCCGCAGAGAAAGCCGTTTCAGCACCGCTTGAAAAGGTTGCCAGAATTACTGCGAGTACGAACAGCAAGGGCATCATGTCTGTGACCCCTCGTCCATTTTAAGTCTGACTTCCATACGATCGAGTCTGGGTCCCTCCATGGAAGCGATCCTGAAAATGTATCCTGAAATTTCTATTTCCTCTCCCTCGAAGGGTATCCTTCCCGTAACCTCTTGAACCAGTCCGCCGCATGTTTCAGCGTACCTGGCTTCGAATTTTCTTCCCGAGAG
>JAUVUL010000337.1 GCA_030600975.1 Candidatus Aegiribacteria sp. | reverse complement strand
TGTGGGTGTTGAACTTGTAAGAAGATTTTACGGAATGGAAATGAATTCTGAATGGAGGAGACTATGATGGGAACAGTAAGTAAGTATCGAGAGGGAGGTTTCACGCTTGTTGAAGTTGTTATCACATCCTTGATACTGGCCATCCTTCTGACCGGTGTTGGTGTTTTCTTCACGAACATCATAAAACAATCGGATATCGTGGATGCCAGGACACAGGCAATGGAGCTTGCAAGGCAGGGATTGGAGGAGATCAGAACACTCGATGTAGCCTCGATGGCGCTTGGATTGACCACTCCCGACACTCTCGGTTACTACGAAAGACGGTTCGATATCTCAGTGTTTGACATTCTTTATCCAAACGCGAGGCTTGTGGAGTGTATTGTTTCATGGACCGGATCTTCCGGTTATGAAACATTCAGTTTCAGCACAATAATATAAGGTGGTGTAAAATGAAAAGACGAAATGATTCAAGAAAGGGAATGAGCCTTGTCGAGATCACTGTTGTCCTTGTAGTGCTTGTGGTGATCTTCGGCGCTGTTTTCCTTTTCTTTTCAAGAGGTACCGAGGATTTTGAATTTTCCAGGCGGCAGAACGAGTTGATTACAATCGGACGTTTCGCTCTCGAAGAGATTACCGATGTGATTATCTATGCAGGCTATATGCCGAATGGTGGCTGGGACAATGACGAGTGGCATCCGGTCGAAATAGCAGAGAATCATCAGTTTGAGTTTTATGCGGACTGGGAAGGATCAAAAAAGCCCCTTCTTGATACTGACTACAAGCTGATAGCCCTCTCAAATGAGCGTTTCTTTATCGCTGACCACACCGGTAATGTACGCTATGTTGGAAGCAATATCACCTCTCTTGATTTTGGCTATCTCGATGAACTGGGCAACCCGCTGACAGAACCTCTGGATGCCGATGACAGAGACCTTGTCAGACATATTCAGATATCCATCGAACTCAGCGATACATGGGGCAACCAGACCTACACGACAGAGGTTAACACCACTATTTCCCCGCGTAATCTGGGGATGAACCATGACATTAACCCTGCTTTCTTCCCGCCTCCGGATCTCAAAGGACTGGTTGTTTTTAACGTTCCGGGAACCGGTACGAATCATGAACCGACCGATGATGAGCTGCTTTTGATAAACAAGCTGCTTTTCTGGGGCCTGAGCATCGAGATTCTTAACGACGATGAAATGGAGACCTACGATTACATCGACAATGGAATCAACCTGATCATACTCAGGCACAGAGATGCCGGCGGGGTCTTCCCGCATGCTGCCGTATTGAATGCTCCTCTGGAAGTTCCGGTTGTCACTCTGAACGCCAGAGATGCTGTGGATATATTCTCAATGGGTACTGTTTTTCTGGAACAGAACAACGACGAGATGACGCCTGCCAATAACTGGCACCCGGTTAATAGAGATCTACCGGGGGATGAATTTAAAATCTTCTTTGTGTACCCATTAGGGTCACCCGGTATGCAGTCAGTTGTTGACAGTATGATCTACAACTCACCTGGCGATACTATTCTCACATACTCAGAGGGCCTTAATAATCTTTCCGGAGTATGTGTCAGAGATGAGCTTACTCTGCATCGCAGAATTCATTTCAGCGCCTACGACGCCAGCGAATACACAACTGACGGCGGCTGGCAGATATTCTACAATGTCGTAGTTTGGGGGATTGGCGAGCCACCTACCGAGTACGGCGATCTGCTGGAATCAGAGGATTTCGAGAACCCCGATGATTATACTGATGTAGGTCCGGGTTACACAGGAGAGAGCTGGTGTCATCTGGTTTCCGAATCAGTCGACATTCCACCGTTGATGGACGGCGGCTACATAAATCCGATTTTGAGGTTCACTCAGGTTTACTGGCTCAGGAACAAGAATCAGGGCATGTTCCTTGAAATATCCACAGACAGCAGTGGCGGAGTATGGGACTATGTAGAGTTCAAAACAATTCTGGATCCGGATTACTACAAGATAGTGTGTGGACCGGATTTCCCTGGCGGAATGATAAATGCTTACAGGGAAAAAAGCGATGGGTACAACTACCCCGTTTCAATGGAGTGGGACACGGTTGAAGTTGATCTTGAAGACTATGCGGGCGAGACTATATGGTTCCGTTTCGTCTTCGGCGCAGTTCCGATACCGTCGAACAATCAGGATGGTTTCGTCTTAGATAATTTCTCGGTCTGGGCCGACTCAGCTGAAACCCTGGAAGAGATAAGGATCGATCTCTGGGGAGATAGTTTATATTTATGGAAGCACGATATACATGAGGATGACACACTACTATGGACGGACAACTGGTCCTATCTCGATCTTAACGAAACCGATCCGTTCTATCCTGCTGCCTGGGGAAAAGCATGGACAACCTGGGGTACGGTCACCTATATAGGGCCATGGTCACACGGAGGGATCAACAACTCATGGGAGATAGGAGTCATGGGACTCTTCTGGCCGAAGCCTGATCCCCAGCCAACACCGATGAATGGCAGGCATTACGCTGGAAATGCTCTGACATTCCATGGAGGTTACTACTATCCTAACGAGGCATCATGGCTTATGTCCGAGCGGTACGATATGGCTACCACTCTAAGCTACGATTACATCAGGCTTGTTTACTACAGGTGTGTGGGGCTTGCACCTATGGATGACGGCTGGGTGCACGTGGGATTTTCCACCGACACGGTTCCGCCCAATCCATACGACCTCAGCGAGTGGGTGGAAGTCCGTCGTTACGATGGCGAGAATCAGAAAGTCTGGGAGTACGAAGGATCACCACCGGAATACTACCTGGATGTATCCGATGTATTCGAGAATGAAGGCGCCGGCATGGCCTACTACTGGATACTGTTCTCACTGATCAGCGGTCCCAATTTAGAACGCGGCGGATGGAATCTCGACAACATAGAGGTTTACGGTGCCAATATTATTTAGGAGGAGTATCATGAGAAGGAACAAGACAAAAGGCTCCGCACTGATATTGGTCATGATCGCAGCAGTAGTACTGATGATCCTTATTGGAGCGGTATACATGCTTTTCGAGTCCAATGTCAGGTCACAACTATGGGCGAAGGAGCGAATACAGGCCAGGTTCACCGCCGAGGCGGGAGCTAATCTGGCGGTGTACATGATAATGGGTGGCGCGGATGTACCT
>JAUVUL010000171.1 GCA_030600975.1 Candidatus Aegiribacteria sp. | reverse complement strand
TTTTTTATACAAGCAAGTGACGGCATACGAAATTTACTCGCGTGACTGGAGTTCAGACGGAACCCCCGTTCAAATACTCGGTTGTACCGAAGTTCCTGACGCTGGAGAGCCTATAGTAGCTGTAAGCTCCGAACAAGAGGCAAAACGCATTAGCAGAAGACGCCAGATTGTCCAGAGGGAAAGAGAACTGCATGCGAGCAGAATGATATCCCTTGAGGATTTCTGGCTGAAATCCGCTGAAAACGAGGGCACTATGAACCTTGTCGTCAAAGCGGATGTTCAGGGCACTGCGGAAGCCATAGTAGATACACTTACCAAGCTGGGCAATGAAGAAGTTTCCGTGAACATCATCAGAAGCGGCGCTGGAGGCATTTCGAGCAACGATGTCAACCTTGCTGCCGCATCAAACGCCGTAATAATAGGTTTCAGGGTTCGTCCCGATGTAAGAGCCCGCGAAGAGGCATCAGCAAGGGATGTGGAAATTGCTACCTTCAGTGTTATCCACCAGGTTGAAGAAACCATTAGAAAGGCGCTTTCAGGGCTTCTGAAACCCGAAGAGAAGGAAGAATTTCTTGGATCTGCTGAAGTAAGAGATCTCTTCAAGGTTCCGAAGATCGGGACAATAGCAGGATCGTACGTTATCAGTGGCGTGATAAAGAGAAATGCCCTTATACGGCTTGTACGGAATGGCGTTGATATCTGGTCAGGTACCGTAAGTTCCCTGAAGCGTTTCAAGGAAGACAAGAAAGAAGTCAAATCCGGTTTCGAATGCGGCATAGGCCTTTCGGGCTATAATGATATCAAACTTGGTGATGTGATTGAAAGTTTCGAGATCATCTCCATTGCCAGAGAACTCTGACGGCTTTTCGGAGGAATTCCATATGGATGAAAGAAGAAGATCCAGGCTGGAAGTAGATATTAGGCAGATAGTCGGAGAAACACTGTCCAGGAATGTATCTGATGAAAGATTGCGAAACGTGAATATAACAAGGGTAAAGCTCTCCCGAGACGGTTCGCATGCTACGCTGTTCTATGAGACGGCAGGAACTGACGACGAGAGGCAGGATGCTTTTGAAGCGATGAAATCAGCCAGGGGTTTTCTCAGGTCTCAGCTGGCATCCCGGATAAGGATGCGTACGGTTCCAGCTCTCTCGCTGGTAAAAGATGAATCCGGTGAAAAGGGTGACAAGATTCTGAATATCATGAGAGAGCTGAGAAACGATTGACATCCCCCCGGATGACAGGTGCGGCATATCTTCTTGATAAATCAGCCGGCATTTACTCACGCAGAGCAGCTTCAAGGGTTGCAAAGCAATGGGGTTACAGAAAATACGGACACGCCGGAACCCTGGATCCCGATGCTACAGGTCTCCTTATCGTTCTTCTGGGAAGGGCAACCAGGCTTTCCAGGTTTATCTCATCTTCCAGGAAAACATACAGTTTCGGGATTGAACTGGGCACCAGAACTGATACGGATGATACAGGCGGTACCATTCTGGAAAAGAGACCAGTTCCGCCCATCGCTGTGGAGGATGTTCTTAAGGTAATATGTAACTATACCGGGGCCATCAGTCAGAAAGTACCGGACTATTCAGCAGTAAGAGTTGATGGTGAGCGGGCATATTCCCTGGCAAGAAAAGGATTAAAGCCCTCAACACCTGTAAGAGAGGTGTATACCGAGAAATGGAAGCTTGAGGAACTCACGGGATCGGAGATACATCTCTCGGTCACTGTAAGCTCGGGAACTTATATCAGAGCTCTTGCACGCGATATCGGGAACGATCTTGGCACGGGCGGAGCAGCCTTCGATATCAGGAGAACTTCGATCGGGGCATTCAGTATTGAGGAAGCTTCAAAGGAGACTCGAAACACCAGGTCTCTATTGAGTATGTCAGATGTCCTCCGGGATTACACGAAAGCAGTGCTTGACGAGGAACAACGTATGACCGTATCCCACGGCGGAACTGTGAAAGGTCATCAGGACGGTATAGTAGCCCTGCTGGATAAGGATGATAATCTGCTGGCAGTAGCTGAAGGGGATGGGAATATTCTGAAGCCGATATGCGTATTCACCGGAAGCTGAAAATCATGGATACAATTACATTAGGAAATTTCGACGGTATACATTCGGGACATCTGATGGTAATAGAAAAGGCCAGATCCTTCAGTGGTGATACATGCCTTGTTTGCTTTGAACCTGTAGCTCGTCAGTATTTTACGGATAACTCATGGAGCAGACGACTCACTACTGTATCTGAAAGGTCAGGGATTCTAAGCAGGCTGGGAATGAAGAAAATAATAATCATTCCTTTCGACAGAGAAACGGTCGAAAAGTCACCGGATGAATTTCTCTCTGAACTTCTTGAAATGGAGAAATTCAGCAGGATCGTAGTGGGATACGATTTCCATTTCGGCAGAAACAGGTCAGGTACAGTGGAATACCTGTATCAGTGGTGTACTTCAAGGGAGATTGATACTATTATTGTACCTCCGCTGGAATGTGGAGATGGACCGGTTAAGAGTGAAAAAATCCGGCTGCTTCTTGAAAAAGGAGAACTGGATAATGCTGAAGAACTCCTTGGCAGGCATTATTCGGTTACAGGAGTGGTTTCAAGGGGCAAGGGTTATGGCAGACAGATAGGATTTCCCACATTGAATGTCAGGGTTCCAGAATGCAAACTGCTTCCGAAACCCGGCAGTTACGCAGGTTACGTTGATTCCGGCGAAGGAAGCAGACCTGTACCTGCGGCCGTATTCGTTCCCGGCAGCACTACGGGGCCGGTGGAAGCACATCTGCTCGATCACCGGGTCGGGGATGTATACGGCAGTATAGTAAGCGTAAGTTTCAGAAAGAGATTGAGAAGTCCAGCATCTTCAAAAAATATTGAAGAGCTGAAAAAGCTTATTGCCGATGATGTGGAAAATGTCAGGCAGTACGCTTTACAGGAAGAACGAACGGAGGATCTGAAAAGATGAGTATAACAGCCGATAAAAAGGCAGAGTTAATCGCCAAATTCGGAGATGGTGAAAAGGATACCGGAAGATCGGAAGTACAGATAGCCATCCTTACGGAGAGGATAAGGAATCTTACCGAGCACAGGAAACTTCACAAGAAGGACAATAACTGTAACAGGGGACTTCTTATGCTTGTGGGACAGAGGAGAAGACTGCTCAATTACCTTACCAATAAGGATATTGAACGTTACAGAAAGATAGTTAAGGATCTCGGACTGAGAAGATAGATAGTATCTCAGCGGAATTAAGCACACTGATAAGACTCGTGGATTTCAATTGAAGTGGTGCTTGTAGTAACATGTCCCGGCAGAGAGCCGGATTGATAGAGTTGAAAAGGAAGAAATTAGAAAAATGATAAAAGTTGTTGAAAGAGAAATAGCAGGCAGAAAACTTACAATTGAGACTGGAAGAATGGCAAAACAGGCCGACGGTTCCGTCTACGTTACGTACGGCGGCTCAGCAGTACTTGTTGCCGCAACATCAGGCGGATTAAGAGATCTGCCTTTCTTTCCCCTGACGATAGAATACCGCGAAAGAACATATGCCGCCGGCAAGATACCCGGTGGATTTTTTAAGCGGGAGGGCAGACCTCAGGAAGCCGCAACCCTTACCGCAAGGCTAATTGACAGGCCGCTGCGGCCACTTTTCCCTTCGGATTATATGGAAGAGACCCAGGTTTATATTCTTGTCCTCAGTTCCGATGGTCAGAACGATCCCAGTCTGCTTGGAATGCTGGGTGCATCGGCAGCCCTGATGATCTCGGACATTCCATGGGACGGTCCCGTATCCTCGGTGAAAGTAGGCAGGGTGAATGGTAAGTTCGTGATCAATCCCACTCTCGACGAGCAGATTGAAAGCGACCTTGATCTTGTGGTTGCGGTCAAGGACACTGATGTGGTCATGCTGGAAGGATCGACCGCACAGCTGTCGGAAGCCGAAGTTATGGAAGCGATAAGGATAGCTGCCGATGCTGCTGCCATGATCAACGAGCTTCAGATGGACTTGAGGGAAGCCGTCGGACGCGAAAAACGTCAGATTAAGATTGCTTTTGAGATTCCGGACGGCCTCGCGGAAGCGGTGAACTCAATCGCTATCCCTGAGTTTGAAAAAGTATACGGAAACGGTGTCAAGAACGCCCTATCCGACGCAGGGGAGACAGCGAAGGAAACTGCCCTTGAAGAACTCTCCGGCAGATATCCCGATCTTGATGATGACAGACTGAAGAAGATGATCTCAAAGGCAGTCAATGATGCGGAAAAGCTTGTCGCCAGGAAAAAGCTTCTTGATCACCAGCGTCCCGATGGACGCGATGAGGGCGATGTAAGGAAGATAACCTGCGAAGTTGGTGTATTACCCCGTCCCCATGGTTCAGCTCTCTTTACAAGGGGCGAAACCCGGGCTCTCGTAGCGGTTACGCTCGGAGGAGCAAGGGATGAGCAGAGGATAGACGCTCTTATGGGAGAATACACCAAGGATTTCATGCTCCATTACAATTTTCCCTCCTTCAGTGTCGGAGAGGTAAGACCTGACCGTGGCCCCGGTCGAAGAGAGATCGGTCACGGACATCTTGCCGAAATGGCCCTTTCACAGGTTATGCCCACTGAGAAGACTGAATTCAATTATACGGTAAGGGTAGTATCGGATATACTCGAATCGAATGGTTCATCAAGTCAGGCGACGATATGTGGTGGCTCCCTCAGCCTGATGGACGCTGGAGTCCCTATAACCGATGCTGTCGCAGGCGTGGCCCTTGGCCTTGTAACCGATGGAAAAGACTACGTTATACTATCGGATATTGCCGGAGTTGAAGATCATCTGGGCGATATGGACCTTAAGATCGCCGGAACTGCCAAAGGCATAACCGCAATACAGATGGATCTGAAAGTTGAAGGAATTTCCCTTGATATTCTCAGTGAAGCCATAAACAGAGCAAAAGAGAACAGGGAATACATACTCGGCGAGATGAATTCCGTCATAAGCACAAACCGCGCGGAACTCAGTGAATTCGCGCCAAGGGTCTATACAGTTCAGATAGAAAAGGACATGATCGGAAAACTGATAGGTCCTGGAGGCAAGAACATCAGAGCCATAACGGAAGAAACCGGTGCCGATATCAATATCGATGATGACGGTACAGTGGTTGTACTCTCCGATGACGCTGAAGCTGCAAATAGAACCCTTGAACTGATAGAGCTTTCAACGGGAAAACCCAAAGTCGGACAGATATACGACGGAGTTGTAGCTAATATCATGAACTTCGGAGCCTTTGTTGAAATAATGCCCGGAACCGATGGCCTTGTA
>JAUVUL010000176.1 GCA_030600975.1 Candidatus Aegiribacteria sp. | reverse complement strand
TCCAGTATCATTCACAAAGGAATTGTGCGAATACTGCCTAAACCTTGAAATGCAAGAGTTATATTGTACGATAGGCGCAACGAAATTTGATTTTGACTTCGATTACTTAGAGATAGCGTTAGCAAGATGTGCCCCATCAATCCTATCTGAGATAATCAAGAAAAGACTGACCAGCACTGAGACCGACGAAGAGAAATCAAGGTATTGGAGTGCCCTATTTACCCGCAATCATATCCTATTAGTAGATGAAGACGTTGTATCAGCCTCAGACTACTTATTAAATAATGGAGAAGAAAACAGTAAGAGTAGCGAGAGTTATGCTGCTCAACAGCTCCTCATTCCATCACTTCTTGAGATGACACCACAGGAGCAGATCACGAGCATCATTGAGTCAGAAATCCAGTATCTTTATTCGCTTATTGATTCTGTCCTTAAGCCCCCATCAGATGAAGATATAGATAATCTTGTTTCAAAATATCAAGATAGCCCCGAATCGAAACAGTATAATCTTCTAGTCATATTCTCCATGTTTGATATTCGGCTCAGTGAGTACTCTTGGCGATGGATAAAACAGTTCGTTACCAATGAAAATGTTAATGTAAGAAGGCTAGCGTTTTCGATACTATACAAATCAGATTCAGCGAGACTCGGTCTTGAACTGATTGCTGATAAGTGGAAATGGAATCCAAGAGATGATTTCCCGATTAACCATTATGGTTCTTCAGCACTCATAGATGCTAATGTTGATCTACCATTTGAAAGAATCATCTCTGATATAGCTCCATGGCTATTGTTAGACGCAGTAATTGCAAGAGATGACAATAGCTATGAATTTAGCAAAGCACTTGATATCATCGATACAATAATCAGGAATAACCCTTCAGAAGATTTTGATTCTGGAGCCAGAATTGAGGTTCATTGCGATACGCAAGAATCAGGTCCATGCATGACATCTTTCTCATCAATAGAGGAAGAAAATTTTAACAGCATAGATCCATTGGAAATATTTAAAACTCACTCCAGAATTGATAGAAGAATACAAGCTGATACAAGAGCTCAAGAAGTAGCTATAGAGAGAATACAAAGTGCTAGGTCATCAGGCGCAGCACTCCTTTATGTAAATATCCATATCGAGACATTAATGAATGTCATTGAACAAGCCCCGGAAGTAATAGATAGATGGTTGGAAGGATATGAAGAACCTACAGCAAATTTCATTAGAAGAGTTCGTTTATCAGAGCGTATCTATTTGTCGCTATGCGAAGCACTTCTGCACGAGAAACCTGAACAAGGTGTAAAGCTTTGGAAAACACTAAGATCAGCGAATCTCTCTTGTTTCCCGGGGCTAGGAGATATTAACGACATGATACATATGATATTCCGAGTGCCCGACACACCTGAGATCAATACCCTAAGAGAAGAAGTTCTTTCCTTAGAGTCATGTAATACGGATGCATTTATCTTTGATATTGCAATTGCTGCCCGTTATAATGGAAAGGTAAGTTGGCTCCGGAAATTCATCAGGCGTGGTCTGGATTCAGGAGTTAGATGGCGTATCATGCGAGCAATGCTTCTGGAAAGCTATATTGATGAGATAGAGCTTCCCTAAGCAAATGCTTGGCCAGATCGCGAGTTGAAGACAAATCTTGATTGGATTCGATTATTCACCGAGCAGAATAAGTGGAGAGAATCCTGTGCAAAACACTGGTGGGAAAGCTATTTGGAATCATCTACACAAGAGAATGCTTATTCAAGCTGGGTCCTTTTCCTGAAGTCCTCAGATAAGAGAGCGTTTTGCTGGTTGCCTAGAATGACTCATGCAGAATGTCCCTTGCGTTATTTGAAGGTAGTCAATTACTTTCTAGGCAAACATCACCTGAATGAAGAAATGGAGAAAAGAACTAAAGACCTAAAGAACAAGTTCTTACAAAGAAAGATTACCAAAGGCGTTGGACCTTGGGTTTAAACACTTCCTTGTCTTTTTGTAGTCCTATTGAGAGACTTCTTCTGCATTCTATATAGGATCATGAAGTAGTCTCCACCTCCACTTACGTACCAGATCAGTACAACAACCTCGGTGAAGCAACTGTGGTTCTATTGGGATGTCAAAAATAATCGACATGCAAGATTGCAGCTTGCATGAATGATCCATGATACAACCAGCACAAATTCTGAAAAAATCGAGATCGAGATATGAGCCGCCAGTGGCGGCAAAAGGTGGCCGCAGGTCACAACTCCTGCGGAGTCACTTGACAATGTGCAGGGATGGAGCAGCCCCAGAGGAAATGAAGATCATGAGATTGGAGGATACTGATACAACTGAGTCAGTCTGATAAGGGAGTACTATCTCTACAGTGCGCATTCCAAATGAAGATGCCCGGCGCTAAAGACCGGGCATCTTAAGAAAGCGGGTTATTCTAGTTCATACCTCTGCCCTGGCCGCCCATGGCACCCATCTGTGACTGCATTCCCTGAAGGAACATCATAGCCTGAATGGTCTGAGCTGGTGCGCCGGGAAGAAGATCCTCGGCACCGCTGAAACCGTACTCTCTTACCTCTATGAAATGGGTTTCACCGTCGCCGGTTACTTTAGCGTAAGCAAGTGGTATAAGGGGAAGCTCTGAAGTAATGATAGCTTCTGCTTCGCCCTCGGGATGTACTATTGAGAATTCTATTCCGTCAACCCTGTTACCGGCAACGTCCACACTGGTCTCGGTCATGTCGAACTGCAGATTATCAAGCTCGGACATGATCTCATCGAGACCTTCCTGTCCGCCCTCAGCGTTGAAGCCCTGGGCGAAGCCCTGCTCGAACTGCTCCTGGAATGCGGGATCGTCCATCATTTCCTCAAGAAATTCGGGAACGCCGGCAAAGTCGATGGCCATTAACATTCCCTGCTGTTCGAATTTCACCATTCTGATGGCGCTGATGAATTCAAGAGCCGTATCCATGTTCTCTTCGTTGCCGAACATATCAGCCATGCCGTCTGCATCGGACATGTTTTCACGGATGTACGCTGCGGGATCCGCTGCGAAGGCTCCGAACTGTTCTTCGTACTCCTCCATGGCCTTTTCGATGCCTTCAGGATCAATAAGTACCTGGCCTACGAAATCTGTAACTTCGATCTGAACCCAGTAACACTCGGTTCCCTGGTTTGTTTCAGTGCCTACAACAGAGATCGTGAGTGTTTCGGGCATGTCATCAGCGCCGTATTCGATCCACTGTCCTACAGCCATTTCCGGGGTATCAAAATCGAAACCGGAAATCGCGACTATTTCCCGGTCGTCCGCATCATCACCATCGTCAACAGCCTCACCTGAATCTTCACCGTTGTCGTCCTCAACAACTTCTCCGTTGTCTCCTCCATCAGTACCATTACCGTTATCCGCTTCGTCAGCCCGGGAGCCGCATCCGAAGAAGGCAAGACCGATGATCATTGCTACTATAAAAAATAGCCTTGACATATTTTTCCTTTCTTTTTGAACTTTTGCTATACGATACTACTGAAGTTGTGTGGAATTATGCGAAATTCAAATCATTTAGTCAAATAACTACTCCGAATCTACTTCAATGAGTTTCACATACGAGATTCCGTTTTCCTTAAGCTTACTTCCCCCTCCAAGGAATGAAAGGTCTACGACGAAGGCTGCACCTGCCACAGTACAGGCATCCCGACGAAGCAGAGAGACAGCAGCCATGGCAGATCCTCCAGTCGCTATAAGATCGTCAACGATCAGTACCCTGGTTCCGGCAGGAAGCGAACTCTTATGCATTTCAACAGTATTTGTACCGTACTCCAGGGAATACTCTTCGCTGACGATTTCACCTGGCAGCTTCCCGGGTTTTCGAATAAGTACAAGCGGCAGATCCTGTTTCGCCGCCATGACCGAACCAAATATGAATCCTCTTGATTCTATTGCCGCTATGGCATCGTATTCGAACCCTTCAGATGCCTTTTCAAGATGCTTTACTGTATCATTCAAGGCTCCGGGATGAGTAAGAAGCGTCGTGATATCTTTGAAAACAACACCCTCAATCGGAAAGTCTGGAATGTCCCTGATATGATCTCCCAGTTCCTCAATGGTCAGCATGAATCCCCTCCCGAGTTCTCAATAATAAAATCCAGCGCTTCCTCCGGTGAGATAACCGGTACTACTCCATCGATTCCGGCCCATTTTCCAAGTGCGCAGACTGGTTTTCCAGCCTGAAGAGCGTAGGCAATTTCAGAGAGGGTTCCGTATTTACCTCCGATTGCCGCCACAACTATTCCTGACAGAGCGATTATCCTGTTTCGCGAAGTTCCCATTCCGGTTACAATCACGGTCTCTACCCAGCGGTTAGCTTCAAGCGGGTCGGTTCCGCGGAGTATTCCGATGCTGTGGCCACCCTTTTCGGCTGTTCCACGGCAAACGGCTTCCATTATACCCGTACCACCCCCGCATATGACGGTAAAACCATGATCAGCGAGCAGCCCGCCGAGTTTCTCTGCCCAGGCGATCTCCTCCGGATCAGCGTATGACCCACCAATTACGGAAATCAGCTTTGTTTTAATATGAGCCTTCTATCCGGTGTCATCATTATTGGATATGGTCGGGGCGAGAGGATTTGAACCTCCGACCTCCTAGTCCCGAACCAGGCGCGCTAACCGGGCTGCGCTACGCCCCGACTACTGTTTTCGGTCATGCAAATTTACTATTAATGCCGTTCTTATGCAACATCCGACCTTCAGTTAGACCCGACAAGAAAGCCAATACCTGCCAGTGTACCGGACATGATGAGTGTTACGATTGCACCTGCTATTGCTACTCCAAGAGCTATTGCAGGAAATGCCAGCCTCTTCGGAATTCCGAACAGAAAGGCGGCTGCCGATCCGGTCCAGGCACCTGTTACAGGCAGAGGTATGGCCACAAAAAGAGTCAGGCCCAGGGCTTCGTACTTCTCAATTTTCGTCCCGACACGTTTTCGTGTTTTTTCAAACAGCCTGTCAAAAAACCTGTCGAAATATTTCCATCTCCTGAGAAATCTGCTCACCGGTTCAAGGAACCATAAAAGGAACGGTACGGGCAGCAGGTTGCCGGCAACTGCAAGAAGGTAGATCTTCCACCATGGCCATGCCCAATCGGCGCTCATCCAAGCCAGTG
>JAUVUL010000092.1 GCA_030600975.1 Candidatus Aegiribacteria sp. | reverse complement strand
TCCTTGAATCTGGATTCAGCAAGGAACAGAACTGTAGCCATGACAAGGAGTATGTTCTTGCCCTGATCCCGGCAGCTCTGGTTGCATTTCAGCCTGATTTTGCCGGAGGAATGTACATACTCCTTGTCATGGCTACAGTTCTGTTCCTTGCTGAATCCAGATTCAAGGATATTCTGGTTCTTTTCCTGCTCATGCTTGCCCTGGCTTCAGTAGTCGTTTTTTCATCCGAATACAGAAGAGAAAGACTGATCAGCTGGTTTTCTCCCGGAGATGCTGCAGAGGCGTCAACTTATCAGCCTGAACAGGCTTGTATCGCACTGGGAAGCGGAGGAATAATGGGAAGGGGCATCGGCAGGGGCAGGCAGCAGAGAGGCTTTCTGCCGGAGGCGTTCTCGGATTACATACTTGCCGTTATAGGTGAGGAGTCAGGATTTGCCGGTGTTCTTCTGATACTGACTCTGCTGCTCCTGCTGCTGCTGTCAGGATGGACTATTGCCGAAAATGCTGATCATCTGTTCGGTTACCTGGTTTCCGGAGGACTGATAGCCTCAATTGCTCTTGGGGTCTTCATTCATATTGCTGTGGTTACCAGGATGTTTCCGTCTACCGGCATGCCGCTTCCACTCATTTCATGGGGAGGATCTAATCTCATGGTTACCATCGGAACTCTGGGAATTGTATCCAGGATTGCCAGTGAGGGGGGAAGGGGATGAGAGTTGCCATAGCCGGTGGAGGCACCGGTGGTCACATAAGCCCTGCAATTGCCGTGGCGGAGGCCATCTGGGAGAGGTATCCTGATACCAGTATCGATTTTATAGCGACTCCACGACCCGTTGACAGGAGGATGTACCACAAATTCGGCGACTCCGTACATATTCTGAACCCTCCACGGATTGACAGAGGTTTACTGGATATTGCGTTGCTGCCTTTCAGGGCTGTTCGGGAATTCTTCAAGGTAAGGAAACTGCTCCGCAAGCTGGGATCTTCCGTGCTTTTCGCTACCGGGGGTTATCCATCCTTTTTCCCGGTTGCTGCTGCACGCAGCCTGGGTATTCCCTCAATAATTCATGAATCGAACAGTATACCCGGAAGAGCGAACAGGCTGGCTTCCCGTTTCTCGGACAAAGTGCTTACAGGTTTCCATTCGGCTACTTCGGGTTTCAAGAGAGAAAGCACTTACTCCGGCAATCCTGTCAGGCTTTCACTTGAGAGATACGATAGAGGTTATGCCAGGGAGAAACTGAATATTCCAAATAGCATCCCGGTTGTACTCTTTCTTGGCGGAAGCCAGGGCGCCAGAGCGATAAATGATGCGGCTCTGAAGGCTCCGGAAAATGTATATGTACTGCTTCAGTGCGGCACCAGAGATAAAGAAAGAATTAGCGAAGAATCATCCGAGCTCCAGAGGATTCATGTAATCGATTTTGTGGATGATCCGGCACTTCTCTACTCGGCTGCTGATATTGCAGTAGCCCGTTCAGGGGCGATGACCGTCGCGGAATTGACATGGTTCAGAATCCCTGCTGTCTACATACCCCTTCCGTCCGCCGCTGATGATCATCAGAAATGGAATGCCCTGGAGATAGCTGATAAGGGTGGAGCTCTCGTTTCCATTCAGGACAGTACCGACGCTGATTCTCTCTGGAGAATCGTAAGAGGTCTGCTTAACGATGACAGGACGATTCAGAGAATGAAAACATCTCTGGAGACAATAATGCCTGTTAATCCGGCAGGCACCATTGCGGAAATCGTGATCAGCGCTGCAGGGGAGGGTTCGTAATGGCCACCAGTGTACATCTCATAGGGATCTGTGGCAGCGGAATGAGTTCCCTGGCTCTCTGGTACCGGGATCGCGGTTTTGAAGTCAGCGGCTGTGACAGAAATCCCGTCGAGAATCTTGATGAACTTCTGAGCGCAGGAATTACTGTCTCGGATAAACACGATCCTTCTCATATTGAAAAAGTCGACAGAGTTGTCTATAGCGCCGCTATTCCTTTGAATCTTCCGGAGATCATGATTGCCAGAAAAAGGGGGATATCAATTTTAAGAAGGAGCGAAGCCCTTGCAGAACTTGCGAATGCTTCACAACTCCTTGCAGTGGCCGGTGCCCACGGCAAGACGACCACGACTGCCATGACAGGATGGATACTGCAGGAAACCGGTCACGATCCTACAGTCATGGTGGGTGGAGCAGTTTGTGCATGGGGTGGGAATTTCAGACCCGGATCCATGCTGACGGTTGTTGAAGCCGATGAATATGACAGAGCATTTCTCAGGTTAAGACCTGTATCGGCTGCCGTTACATCCTTCGCAATAGAACACCTGGAGTGTTACGGTACTCCGGAAGCATTGTCGGTGGCATTCGGTGTGTTCCTGGAAATGACCCGTCCAGGAGGAACAGTAATTGTTCCTTTCATTCACAGAGACCTGGCGAAATGGGCCGGAAGAATTGAAAGAAATGTAATCACAACAGGGCCGGAAGGTTCGGTGTTCTGCAGGCCATTGAAAACAGATAAATGGCATCAGAAATACGTGATCGATGGAGTTCAAGGGGATCTGCCTCTTCCTGGGAATCACAACCTGAGAAATGCAGAGACTGCTATTGCTCTCGCATCAACTGCAGGTGTTGAACCTGGAGAATCGGTTCGAGCACTTGAATCTTTCCCGGGTGTATCCAGAAGGCTCGAGCGAATCGGTACGTTCGGTTCAGCGGTTGTTCTTTCTGATTATGCGCATCATCCCGACGAAATTGAAGCCGCTCTTCAGGGAGTATCCCAGGTATCGGACGGAAAAACCGTGGTTATTTTCCAGCCTCATCTTTATTCCAGAACCGCAGTTCAGTATGAGGCTGCAGGTATAGCGCTCAGCAGGGTTGACTGCGTTCTCGTTCTGCCAATTTATCCGGCCAGGGAAAAACCGATACCAGGCGTCACCAGTAAACTGGTGGCTGATGCATCAGTAAGAGCAGGCGGTAATTGCAGGTTATGCATGCCCGATGATCTGGGGAAACTCCTCGTTGAGATAGAGGCTGAAATAATAGTATTCATGGGGGCCGGCAGTATTGATACACTCGCTCGAGAACTTGTAGAGGCTGTTGAATGAAGTATCGACGGAGAACTGCATTCTGGGTGTTGCTTGTTTCAGGGCTTTCGGCATTTGCCCTCGCCATGGGATATAGATGGTTCGAGCGGGGAGGTGCTTTCGATCTGGATACAGTACGCATAAGAGGCGTACGACATGCCGACTCATCTGCGATCTGCCAGGTTGTAAGGCCATTATTCGGGACATCTATCTGGCAGATAGATCCTGTTGAACTGCAGGAGATGCTGTCCGATGTACCCGGGATCGATTCCGCAAGTGTCAATCGGGCGCCCTTGAGCTGTCTAATACTTGATATAAGAATCTCTGAACCTGTTTTTGCAGTCAGTGACTCATCGGGAGTTAGAGCTGTTTCCTCCATTGGAGAGGTTCTTCCGTCTCGCTTTTTTACCGACAGTCTGCCTGTAGTTGAATCCCGGGAAAGGATAGATCCAGCGGTTTCGAGGACACTCGCAGCGTGGTTCAGGGCTTTCAACATGCAATATGACTCTCTGAAGTTCAGATATACGGACCTGGGATTATCTGTATTCGTTGGTGACGGATGTGAAGTGCTTCTTGGAATTAATCGACTTTCCGAAAGATGGACTGGTTACCAGCAGCTTGTTTCTTCGCTGCCCGAGTCCGAAGGCTGGTATCAGGTGGATATGAGATACTCGAATCAGGCTGTTCTGAGGAAGTCGCAGATAAGTTCAGTATCTCAGGGGGGTGAAATATGAATCCTGAGATCTATGCCGGAGTTGATGTTGGGAGCAAGAACGTAATCTGTGTCGTGGCGGAGGCCGACGAAGAGGGAATACTCCATATAACCGGGGCAGGTCAGGCTCCAACTTCAGGCAGCGTAATCGAGGGTGTGATTGTGGACCTTCCGGGTGCTGCTGAAGCTGTATCCCGCGCTATAGAAGAAGCTGAATCGCTTTCATCATGGAGAATAATCGATACAGCCGTGTCGATAAGCGGACTTCACGTAAGAGGATTCCCCGGCAGGGGAACGGTGAATGTCGAACGGGAGGATGAATTCGTTTCCGGAAAAGTGACCTGGATGGATATTGAAGATGCAACTGAAACCGCACAGCTGATTAAGCTGCCCAGGGAATCAATGGTTCTCAGGACGGAGAAATGCGGATACACAATAGATGGTTCCAGCAGACTTCTGCGGCCTCCTGTCGGTCTTCGGGCGGAGAGGCTTACAGCGGACATCTACATGGTAACCGCAGACAGAACTGCTGTTCTGAACCTTGAGCAGGTAATCCGTGATGCAGGGAAGAACGTCTCGGCGCTCTATCCCTCAGCCTCTGCGGCTGCCAGATCCGTTCTGACTCCAGATGAAATGGAAATAGGAGTAGTACTTGCAGATATCGGTGCTGATACAACCGATATTGCGGTATTCCATTCAGGCGTTCTGGCTCATCTTTCAGTTATTCCGTGCGGAGGAGAATCGATAACAAGGGCTCTGCAACAGATTCGCATCCCCAGATACGAAGCTGAAAGACTGAAAAAGGAGTACATTGATCTGGCTCGCAGGTCGAAAACAAATGAGAAGGAAATAACAGTGAGTACCTTCGGTGGAAGGAATACAATCCCCATAACAGATGAAGCTATTAATGAAATCGCATACAGAAGCGCGGGTAATCTTATAGGAGACATACTCTGTGAACTCAAGCAGGCGGGGATTCAGGAATCGGATCTGCCTGCGGGAATAGTTCTCTCAGGGGGGACGTCTTACCTGAGAGGATTAACCAGTATGGCATCCAGGATTATCGGCATACCGGTTGAAGTGGGAAGACCGGGTGGGATAGATGTGTCGTCTTCTCTGATAGAAAGCGCTGAATTTGCCAATGCTGTGGGGCTTGTACTGCTTTCACATGAAGAGGAGAGCGAATATGAGCAGAGGAAAATATCGAACCCGCTGAGTAAAGCGGCGTTACGGTTAAAGGGATTGATAAGGAAACTCAGATAGTGAACAGGGGAGGAAATATGATACCGCAGGAGAAAGGACCGAGGCTCCAGATAGTTGACGTGACCGAGGAATATCACGGCAAGCCCAAAATTGTCGTGGTTGGAATCGGCGGATGCGGATGTAACGCAATTGACAGGATGTTGAATGCCGACATAGTGGGCGTTGAGTATATAGGAATGAATACTGATCTTCAGGCACTCCAGAACTGCGAGCCTGACCTGAAAGTTCAGCTCGGACCGAAGCTTACCGGTGGTTTGGGGGCCGGTGGGAATGTTGAAACGGGCGAGAGTTCCGCTGAGGAGAGCAGGGATGAAATCGTCGAAAGCCTCCAGGATTGCAGCATGGTTTTCATTGCTGCCGGTATGGGTGGCGGAACAGGCACAGGAGCAGCTCCCGTCGTGGCTCGCATCGCAAGGGATCTAAATGCCATAACTGTCGGAGTTGTAACCAGACCGTTCGAGATCGAGGGCTCTGTAAAGAAGAACAGAGCCGAGCAGGGCATATCAGCTTTGCGAAAAGAGGTGGATACTCTGATCGTTATCCCTAACGACAGTCTGCGTCGAGAAGCCGGTGATGATGAAACGCTGTTCAATGCTTTAGAGAGGGGCAATAGAACTCTGAAGGATGCTGTGGAAGGTATAGCGAATATAATCTCATCTCCCGGTCTTATGAACCTTGATTTTCAGGATATCAAGAAGGTTATTACAACCGGTGGAGGCGCCATGATGGGCACAGGCTGCTGCAACGGTGAACACCGTGCTTCCGAAGCAGCGAGCAGAGCCATATCGGATCCGCTTCTGGAGAATGTATCGATTGAAGGGGCACAGTCACTTCTGGTAAGTATTCAGGCTTCTTCAGGTATGAAATTTGCTGAGTTTCACGAGGCAGTAGAAATCGTTACAAAGGCTGTAGGGCCGCAGGCTGACGTATCACTTGGAACCAGCATAGTTGAAAGCATGGGTGATAAACTGAAAGTTACGGTAATTGCAACAGGTTTCGGTGAGGTCGAAGATACTGAAATCGATTCAGTGAATCTCAGATTGCCTGAAAGCCTGCAATCTAAGAGTATCGCAAGGGATATTGAACGAGATAGAATCCCCTTCATTCTTGGAGCCTCCAGAACTGGCGGAAAGGAGGAAAGGAAAAAGCAGCCACCATTCTTCAGGCGATGACCGGATATGATCAGTGATATGATAAACACTTGTATATCATGTATATAACAACATCATATAGCAGTATTCATTTCATTATCGTATATTACCCGCATCTAAGAATGGAGGGTAATACCAATGAGCAGAAAACCTGCAGCCGAATACTATGATGAACGTCGACGCAGGCTACTGGATAACGAAATATGTACTCATACCATATCCAGGCAGGGGATCTTTGAAATAATCCTGGCTTCTCCCAGAGAATACCACACTGCAATGTCTTCTCTCAGATTCCAGAGTATTTTCAAGCAGCTGGCTTCCTGGCCGGAAACTTGCTGTGAAAGGGCATTCTATCCTGATAAAGATGAATTCCACTGGAGAAGCAGATACGGGAATCCCTCAGTAACACTTGAATCGGGCAAATCGATAAAACAATGTGATCTACTTGTTTTCGCTCCCACCTGTGAGGACGATTATCTGAGAATCCTGGAGATGATGAAACTTTCCGACATAGAGCAAAGGGCTGAAGAAAGAGTCAGTAAATGGCCCCTGGTTATTGCTGGAGGGACGTCAGTTACGGCTAATCCCATGCCTCTGTCACTATTCATGGATGCTTTCGTAATAGGGGAAACAGAACCATCAGTAGGTCCTGTTCTCGATACTATTAAAAGCCTTGGTGCCCAGGGAGCTTCGAAGAAGAAACTCCTGCGTAGGCTTGCAACACTGCCAGGTATGTACATTCCTTCTGTACACGACATACCTGGCAAAGTAAGATCGAT
>JAUVUL010000245.1 GCA_030600975.1 Candidatus Aegiribacteria sp. | reverse complement strand
GGTCATTCCTTCTAACATCCGATCTCAGGGACGGGCTTATGGGTGCCGCGGTCTTCAACGACAACGAAGAGTACGTTGGAATCATTACAGGAATAATAAGACCGGACCTTCAGTTCCAGGAAACCAATGACAGAGATTTTCTTGTTCTTTATCCCAGTCAGATCTGGTACATGTGGGCAAAACTGGTTGTTCTGTCCGAGGAATACACTGAGCATTCCTTCGGTGTAATCGCAATTACAAGCATATCCCTTACAAGTTCCAGACCTTCTGGAATACATATTGTCTCTGTCTCCATAGGAAGCATAGCCTGGGAAGCAGGATTGAGACCTGGTGACCTGATAACACACATAAACGATACTCCTGCTTATCACCCCGAAACCCTTCGAGGCCTTCTGATCCTCTCAGATGACACTCTCCAGGCTACAGTACTCAGAAACACATTCGAGAGAAACATCTCAATCCCGCCATTTGAACAGAACTGAACCCTATTTTACAAGTATATACACAGCTTCGTTATCCGGAGAACAGATAATCGCCCTGTTTCCGTCATTGCTTATGTCGATGCTCGAGGGCAGGCCGAAATCCATCGTTCTCGTTTCAATCTGACCGCTTTCTGCAACAATGACCATTCCAATTCCCGGACATGAAGCGTATGCGAAGCTGCAGTCGGGCATTGAGGCTGCTGCGGTTGGGATTACCGGGAAAGTGATCATCTTGTAGAGAACACAGCTTTCTGATTTAATAAACCAGAGCTCGTTGCTGCCGTCAACAATTGCGCAGATGTATCCTGAAGGTCCGGGGAAAAGGTCGTACACATCACCGGGAACGGAAACACGTCCTATCTCAGTCCATGTATCGGTATCGTATCCGGCAATAAGGCTGTTACTGCCGTCAGCTATGTAAAGGAGGCTGTTCTGAGCTGAAGCGATACCCTGACAGTCTCCTACTGAAATATTCTGAACAACGGATACTTCCCCGGTTGCAAGGTCAACCATTCCGATACTGTCATTATCCATGGAAACCCATGCTGCATCACCCTCAGAGTATACAGAAACGAAACTGCAGCCGATGAGGATATCTATAGGATCTTCAAGGAATGCGCCTGAAAGGTTAACAGGATAGAGAAGAGAACCCGTCAAAACATACCCGAAACCGTCTACATCGCTGTCGGCAATGTCATCTATCTCAACTCCGAGATCAATGACGGCTTCGTTTTCTCCGTTAACGATATCAACCACAGCAAGGCTGGTTCCCGCAGCAACAAGAGCAATATCGTAATCGAACATGCATTTACATATGGAGGGTGACCCTATGCTGCTAAAGGGTATCTCGGCGTCAATTTCAATGGGATAACCCGGTATGGAGGGCTCCCCTGCCCCGAAAATGCATGATAGCGAGAAAAGCATCCATGCAGAGATAATCACCGACATAAGCAAACGTAAGTAAGGGCTGATACGCCTATTCACTTACACAACCTCTTCTTAATACTCCCATTGTTCCTGCTTTCAACCTATAACCTGTATCCTTACATCGCGTTGGCGGGGACGATTATCATGATCCACAACAACTATCTGCTGCCATGTTCCGGTCAATACTCTGCCATCCACAACCGGGAGCGTAATACCGGGACCCATGAGGGAAGCTCTCATATGTGAGAATCCATTGTCATCACCCCAGGTTTCCGAATGACGTGACCTTATGTCCCTTGAAACCATCTTTTCAAAGAGTTCCTTCATATCCTCAACCAGCGCCGGTTCGTATTCAATTGTGGTAACGGAAGCTGTTGACCCTATCACTGTCACAGCCACAAGGCCATCTGCTATTCCGGAAGCCGATACAACGGACTGAACTTCACCTGAAATGTTGATTATATCCGAAATCCCCGCTGTCGATACCGTTATCGTTCTACCCTGAACCATTCGTCTTTTCCCTTTCTGCTGCACCTTTACGGCCTTCTGAGTACCGAACTCTAAACTGACTCCGGATGCCTGAAATAGACGGTCATTGCTGCACCTGTTATGCAAAGCACTATTCCTGCAACCTGAAGAGGGTTGAGTTTTTCTTTCAGCACGAGAACTCCCAGAATCACTCCAAGTACAGGGGCAAGGCAGAATGCAATGGTCATGACGGATGAAATATGCCCGTGCTTCAGACCGGTATACAGAAACATTATCCCGAGCCCCCCCGCCAGTACACCTCCTCCCGCCGCGATAAGGATAATGGGTTTCACCCCGGCGCTTTTCAATTCGCTCCAGTACGGGTACGAAAGGAAAGCGAGAAGTGTAAGGCTGAAAACTGTCCTGATGGCCGTTCCCATAACGGGAGTCAGATTTCCAAGTTTTATACCTGTTTTTTCCATTAGTGAGCCGACGGCCCAGCAAATAGCTGTAAGTACTGCATAGAATTCTGCCTGCAATTCAAATTCCTTTCAGAAGAAGTCTACTCTCTGCCGCTCCAGCAGTATGTACACAGTTTATCCCCCGCAAGCCCGATGGCCTCAATGAGATCATCCAGCCTCTGGTAGGAAAGGGAAGTAAGTCGGAGCCTTTTTCTGATTCGCTCTATCATCTCCGCGAATTCGGATGAATCGGGATCGAGATATGCTTGCGGGACTACTTCCCCGGTTCCCTCAAGCTCTTTTATAGCTTTTCTGCCTGCCAGGTCCATAAGTGAACGGGATCTGGAAAAATTGAGATACTTGCATCCAAAGACCAGTGGTGGACAGGCCGGCCTCATGTGTATCTCAGCTGCTCCAGCATCGAAGAGTCTTTTTACGGTATCCTGAAGCTGTGTTCCCCTTACAATGGAATCCTCACAGAAAAGAAGCCGCTTGTCCTGGATGAGTTCCCTGATAGGAATGAGCTTCATCCTTGCAACAAGATCCCTCTTTTCCTGTTTCTGAGGCATGAAACTCCTTGGCCAGGTAGGTGTATATTTGACAAAGGGTCTGCGGTAAGCTATCCCCGAGTAATTCGCGTATCCGACTGCATGCCCCGTTCCTGAATCGGGAATACCGGCGACCATATCAACCTCGATACTGTCACGCCTGGCAAGACACTCTCCGCATCGGTTCCTCACATATTCAACGTTTATTCCTTCGTAGTGTGAAGCGGGAAATCCATAGTAGACCCAGAGAAATGAACATATGCGCATCTTTTTCCCGGGATCCTTCTGCCGTTCGAACCCCTCTGCCGTAACCTTTATTATTTCTCCGGGGCCGAGTTCTACTATGAATTCGTACTCAAGGTTGGGAAAGGCACAGGTCTCAAACGTCACCGCCATACCATCACTCTTTTTTCCGATGGATATGGGTGTCCGCCCCAGCCTGTCTCTTGATGCGTAGATACCGTCATCCGTAAGAAGCAGAACAGAGCAGGAACCATCGATTGATTCCTGTGCTCTGGTAAGTCCAGCAGTGAATGAATCCTCCTGATTTATCAGCATCGCGACGACTTCTGTGGGGTTTACTTCACCACCTGTCATCTCGGTGAAGTGTCCTGATCTGTCCCTGAACACCCCTTCCACAAGTTCGCCCATGTTATTTATTACGCCAACCGTAACTATTGCGTATTTACCGAGGTGCGAACCTATTATCAGCGGCTGGTCTTCGTAATCGCTGATAACTCCGATTCCCATATATCCATCCATGTCAGCTACATCATCCTCGAATTTGGATCTGAACTGGGCGTTTGTGATATCATGGATCACTCTGTGAATCCCATCGGCGCTCTTCACTGCCATCCCCCCCCGCATAGTACCGAGATGAGAGTGGTAATCGGTTCCGTAGAACAGGTCGGAGGTACAGCTGTTCTTTGAGATAACACCGAAAAAACCACCCATGAAAAGCCTCTCAATCCAGATTATTTGATAATATTCGGTAATCCTGCCGGCAGTATTCACCGGTTAATTATAAACAGATCCGTATCTCGGCGACTACCTGTTCAGGATAATAAATGGAACCGTTACTGAACCGGAATCGTAAACCCCTGCTGCGGTATAAAGTCCCCCTGGTACTTTGATGCCGCTCATATCTCTGCAGTCCCAAAAGACTGATTCACCTGCCATGATATCTGAAATGTCCAGGCTTGCGACCTGTCTTCCGGTGATGTCGTAAATGACAAGGTCATGAAGAGATATCATCTCCGAAGATCGGAACAGCTCGATGGTCAAATACTCCGATGCAGGATTCGGGAAAACACTCATAGCGACTGAACCGGAAGATTCCTCTGCAGTTC
>JAUVUL010000328.1 GCA_030600975.1 Candidatus Aegiribacteria sp. | reverse complement strand
TAGATTCACACTGCCCGAATCGGCAATGACATCGAAACTGAAGATGTCATAATACGACCCGTCAATTCCGGCACTCAACGTATGTTCTCTGCCGATTATGGTTGTTATGTCAGCTTGTGCTGTGGTTGTTGTACTCCTGGATTCATTCCAGGGAAAGCGGCTTGTGCCTGCTCGGGTAAAACCATCAAGATCAGTGTAGAGGTCAGTCTCGTATTGCTGCCAGTCATTCCAGGTCCAACCCTCACCCAGCCATTCCGTCTGTCGCATTGGATCGGTTGATTCCGGGTCGTTCCTTATTTTGAAGTCGAAAGACGTTCTATACTGACCTATGCCAAGCTGAATTGCAGTCTCGTCATTTATCGCATGGCTGATGCGTAAGCCGATACTGCTGTTATTCCAGAACCTGGTTGGAAGGCCGTAAAGGATGTTCCGCCCCCGGGCCAGAGTATCGCCGTAAGTTGGAGAGAGGGGATCAATATCAATATACGGCAGTTCATACTTGCTCCATGCCCAGTAGTCTCCCACGCCGAACCACCCGGAGGTCCTGTCCAGAAATGAAGTTGAAAGATCTATCCTGGTTGATAGTGCAGGGTCGTAAGTCAGCTTGATGATGCCAGTATATGTCGATTCCCATTCGTCAAAACCGTACCCGTACCGTCCATCTTCTCCCCCTCCTGTCTGAAGGAATTCACCATCGGCAAAGATCCTCAGATCTCCGGGGATTTCTATGCCTATCTCAGGCAGGAGATAGCTGGTTATAGGTTCGGGGCCGCCAATACGCGCCCTGAATTCAAGCCTGGCTTCTGAAGAGGATGATACATTGCTCCATCTCCAGCCACTGTTTGGATCTGCGGGGTCGATACCTCCCCATGTCCAGTCATCAGCAAGGCCTAATGCCTGCCAGTCGTTCCCGCTGATGCTGATGCCGCCGTGATAACTGCTGCCGCCCTCCAGGGTTTCCATCTCAACAATTCCAGACTGGGCATTTCCATATTGAACATCGAAATTCCCTCTGACTGTCGAGGTTTCACGTATGGAAGAAAGCGGCAAGCTGGAAATGAATCCGCCAGTTAGCGGGTTACGATGAATAAAGCCGTCTATAAGGTAAACAACCTCACCACTGCGGCCTCCGCGCATATGCAGGTAGCTTTCAATACCAGCATTCAATGTTGATAATTCTCTGTAGTATATATTCCGTGTTCCTCCCGAAAAGAATTTGATACTGCCGCATCTTAGTCCGCTGTTCAATATGCCGGGTTGTCTTTCAACCAGTTCAATGATGTCTGAAACCGGCATGGATTTTATTGTATCAGAGTTGAAAACGCACGATCCGGTTTCATCTGTTACATCACTGCTATCGTCGCTGATGTATCCTGTAAGTGATGACCCTGTGCCTGTCGCTGGTTGTGAAATGGAAAGAAGAGATATTAGAAAGTATATCATTATGCCCTCCCGGATAATGTACAATGATAACTGATGATTTCGTTTATCTAAGATATGCTCAAAAACATTAAATATCAATAGGACAGTCAATTAGTATCAACTCCCAGTCACTTGAAAATATGTTGTATATTGCGTCAGATAAGATAGAGAGATGGTGTGCATCTACGGAGGTTTCCGTGGTCGAGTATCAGAAAACCGGGCGATTCTTCGGTATGATTGCAGAAGACCTCAAGTCTATCGGCGAACAGGAGCTTCGCAGTCTCGGAGCCTCCGAACTCAAAATGGCATACCGCGGTATCTTTTTCCAATGTGACTTCGAAGCTCTGTATAGAATCAATTATCAGGCCAGATTCTTTTCAAGGATTCTGGCTCCGATTATTACCTTTGATTGTCACAGTGACAGATACCTATACAGTACAGCGAGATCAATAGACTGGTCTCAATACCTTACTCCTGACAGCACATTCGCCATTTTCTCCTCTGTACACGGTTCGAATATCAGTCATTCGCAGTATGCTGCTCTAAAACTTAAGGATGCCATTGCCGACTGGTTCATGGACAGGGATGGCAGAAGACCGAATATTGATACCGACGCTCCCGACCTCTGGATCGGCCTCCGGATCCAAAAGAACCGAGCTTATATCAGGTTAGATACTTCAGGAGGATCTATGCATCGGCGTGGTTACCGGAAGCGATCTGTAGAAGCTCCAATGCAGGAAACACTTGCTGCAGCCATCATTGAACTCTCCGGATGGGACGGGTCAACACCCCTCTACGATCCCTTCTGCGGGTCAGGTACCATTCTCTGCGAAGCCTTGATGAAGTACTGTCACATACCGTCCGGTTATCTCCGGAAAAGATTCGGATTTGAGAATCTTCCCGAATTCGACAGAGAACAATGGAGAAATCTGAAGAAATCCATCAATTCCAGTATCAGAGAGCTTCCGGAGGGATTGATCGCCGGTTCTGATATCTCCAGAGAAGCTGTAAGCGCAACATCGTGCAACTGCAGCCTCCTGCCCTCAGGAGACAGGATTAAACTGAAAACCGAACCGTATATAAACATCGATGAACTGAAGAACATGACCATAGTTTCAAACCCCCCCTACGGATTGCGACTCCGAAAGAACGAAAACATGGGGGTATTCATGAAGGAATTCGGTGATTTTCTGAAAAAAAGCTGCTCTGGCACAAGGGTATGGATTTATTTCGGAAAAAGGAAATTGATTAAAAGTATGGGACTGAGATCGTCAATCAAGATCCCTCTTCACAACGGCAAACTGGATGGCAGGCTGGTCCTGTATGAAATGTACTAAACCCGCATCCATCACAGTTACTCGATGCCGATGAACCATCTGGTCTTTTTCTTTGCGGGATGCAGCCGCAGCCACAGGTCATCAGGCAGATAGACTCTCGTCTCGCAATACTCACACTGAACCAGACGTTCTCTCCCGTCTATCATCAGTGAACCGCCGCACTGGGGGCAGCTGAACGCTACAGGATCTGAAACTGCTTTGTTCTCCTCGACTTCTTTCATCTCCGGCCACGCACCTGCTATAAGAACGGCTCCCTTAATAGCTTTTCTGAACCATTCAGGTGCAGCAAATGCAGGCTTTACAGTGCCGCAGTCGGGGCAGGTTATCTTATCGGTACCGTTGTAATCCTCTTCAATGTTGAAATCACGCTTGCA
Organism: Candidatus Aegiribacteria sp.; assembly: GCA_030600975.1. Taxonomy (GTDB): domain Bacteria; phylum Fermentibacterota; class Fermentibacteria; order Fermentibacterales; family JCC-6; genus Aegiribacteria. Next base: position 175 of record JAUVUL010000328.1, on the reverse strand, counting down.
CTTACTACAATAGGGTGTAAGCTTTCCGTAGGTCATTGTCATGTTGAAATGACCGAAGATAGTGCTGCTGGTACCCTCTCCTGGTTCGAATTCAACGATCTCATCTCTGATATCTTCCAGCAGATCTCCCCAGACCTCTTCTGGAAATTCTATGTCAGACTGGCAAGTTCTGCAG
>JAUVUL010000022.1 GCA_030600975.1 Candidatus Aegiribacteria sp. | reverse complement strand
GATACGATCCTGTTCCGGACAAATGGGAGAAGCGTAAATGAGTGATCAAAAGAGGCTCCTTCTGGCTGCCGTCTTGATGGCAGCAGTGCTGTTTATCAGCTGGCAGTTCATGGGAAAATCAGGAACGTCTGAAAGTTCGCGAAATACACCACAGACTATTGAATATGTACAGCAGGAACAAATGCCTGCAGTTGAAGATTCTGCATCTGTTGATAAAGAAAGTTCTGAAATAACTTCTGATAAGTCACATAATATAGACATAGAAGAAATATTACCTGAAGAAAGAATAATTAAAGTAATAATATATGATGGTGATAATGTAATAGTTGAAGCGGATATATCAACAGCAGGTGGAACTGTAACAGGATGGAAACTGCCCCTATACGAGGATATGCCAGGTGCGGGAAACTTCGATTGCATCAGCTTTAACGGAAACAGCTGGATTCAGAATACTACGTACTTCGAAACATCATCGGAAGATACAATTCGTGTAAATGAAATCCAGCAGACACTTGTGCTGATTGACCCGTCGGGTGAAAGCCAGATTAGATATACATTCACGCCAGGTCGATACGGTTTCCTTTATGAAACCGAGGGGATAGATGAAATAACAATACTGAACTCTGGCATACTGCCGGTAAGTGAGGTAAATTCCAATATTTCAAGGTATTTCAAGGCACAGTGGAACGCAGAGAAGGTTAAGAGTCGGGGTTCGAATAGTATCAACGAAGATATGCAGGTAGGTAATGTGAAGTGGATAGCAACGAGATCACAGTACTTCGCAGTTATAATGATGCCACAATCCTATGATAGAGCGTATGGATACCTCTACGCATCGGCAGAAGACGAATCTCCGTCAATAGGACTACAGGATAACAGGATATTCATCTACGCAGGACCCCTTGACTACGGAAGACTGAGAGCACTGGGCAGGGACACAAGCAGGCTGGTTGATTTCGGATGGCCGATAATAAGGGATATAGGAAGGCTGCTTTTCTGGTTCTGTACGTCAGTACTTTCATTCGTCAGCAACTGGGGTATCAAGATCATACTGCTGGCAGTAGTGCTAAAACTTGTTCTAATGCCGCTTACTACAAAGAGTTTCAAATCGATGGCAATGCTTAAACAGGTACAGCCAAAAATGAAGGAACTGCAGGAGAAGTATAAGAACGATCCGAAGGCGCTGCAGAGCGCAATGCAGAAACTGTACCGGGAGGAGGGCGTAAACCCTCTGGGAGGATGCCTTCCGCTTATTATGCAGATGCCTGTGTTCTTTGCCCTGTACCGTGTTCTGGCCAATTCAGTACAGCTCAGAGGAGCGCCATTCATTCTATGGATTCAGGATCTGTCAAAACCGGAAATACTGATTCCATTCCAATCTCCGGTATTAGGGCTTCATGGTATCGGCATACTTGCTATTCTCATGGGAATAGCGATGTTCCTGCAGCAGAAAATGACCATGACCGATCAGAACCAGAAGGGCATGATGTACATGATGCCGATATTCATGACATTCCTCTTCATGAGGTTCCCGGCAGGCCTAACCATGTACTGGTTCAGCAACAGTCTGCTGACGATATGGCAGCAGCAGCTTATCAAGAAGAAGCTTGAGGCAGGGCAGAACTGAAACATTCCGAACGGTATGTTAATAAGACATGAATTCAATATCACCTGAAATCATCTGTGCCGTTGCGACACCCGAGGGAATGTCAGCTCTTTCGGTCATAAGAGTAAGCGGAAAAGGATCTTTCGAACTTTTAGAGAACATCATGTCCCTTGAGAAGAATCGACTGAAGGGAATGAGGAGAAAAGTAGGAAGAATTTTTGAGGAAGGCAACACCATTGACGAAGTTGTAGCTGTTTCATGGCCGGAGGGGAAAAGTTTTACAGGTGAGGAAATGGTGGAGATAATATGTCACGGAATACCGGAGTCCATAAGAACAATAATGGATATACTGATAAGACACGGGGCAAGGAGAGCAGAACCGGGTGAATTCGCAAGAAGGGCACTGGGTAACGGAAGACTGAATGCGGTTCAAATAATTGCGCTTGCAGCGTTGTGGGATAAGGAGAACTGTCGGAAGGCATTTACAAGAGAAACAGAAGAGAGATGCAGAAAGCTGCTGAATGTAATAGAAAGCACAAGGGAAACCGTAGAGGGTATTATTGAATTCGGTGATACACATCTTGATGGAAATGAAAAGAATATCAGGAGTGTTTTAAAAGAACTTATTGAAAGGGCGAAGGATTTCAAAATAGAAGCTGCTTCAATTGAAAAGAGCAGCAGAGTGATGATAATGGGTCCGACAAACTCGGGAAAATCAACGCTTTTCAACGTATTGACCGGAAAGAACGGAGCTCTCGTCTCGGATGAACCAGGTACTACGCGTGATGGTTCAACCTGTTTTCTGGAAGTGAGTGGCAGAAGAATCCAGCTTTGTGATACTGCAGGTACAGATGGCTCGGGATTGGACAGAACTGCATCGGAAGCAGTTATCGATAGCCTTGATGGAACAGAAAGGGTAATCTGGATGTCAGTTGGCGGGAAGAAACCACCAGCTGATGAAGTAAGGAAAAAAGCAGGAGAAGTAATAGAGATAGCAGCTAAGAGCGATCTGATAAACGGAAAGGGAATAGAAAAGCTTCTGAACGTATCCTCAGTATCGGGAGAGGGTCTGGAGGAACTGAAGAAGATGCTATCAAGGGTTCCCGGTAGCATGTCTCTGTCGGGTGCAGCTGAAAGAATAGAAGAGAGTGTAAAGAGATCGTACAATTTTATGTTATCCAATGAGTATGACCTGGCAGCAGAACTTCTAAGCGAAGCAGAGATCGAGGCAAGAAGAATTATAGGTAAGGGAGAGAACATACAGTTAAGCGTAGAAAGAGCTCTGGCTGGTATGTGTGTGGGAAAATGAAGGACGAGTGGGATGTAATAGTTGTCGGTGGAGGACATGCCGGAATAGAAGCGGCGCTTGCAGCAATTAGACTAGGCTGCAGCGTCGTTCTGATATCAGCGAAGATACACCGCATTGGCGAGATGTCGTGCAATCCGGCAATAGGAGGAATTGCAAAAGGGACAATTGTCCGTGAAATTGATGCTCTTGACGGATCAATGGCCAGGTCAGCAGATGCCACAACACTGCATTTCAGGATGCTCAACAGAAGGAAAGGCCCGGCCGTATGGGGGCCGAGGGTTCAATCGGATGCCGCGGAGTACGCCAGGGCGCAGCAGGTGTACATTGGAAGCAACGGAATTGAAATTATAGAGGACGAAGTAACGGGTCTCGATGGCGCCACAGAAAAGGTTACAGGTGTAAGATGCAGAAACAACGGCAGCATCAAAGGGAAAACAGTGGTGCTCGCCGCGGGAACCTTCCTGAGAGGAAGGCTCTTCAGGGGAGATGAACTCTGGAAGGGCGGCAGAATAGGAGACATCTCAGCTGATTCGCTGGAGAAGAACCTTGTTGAAAGAATGTTTCACGTGGAACGTTTTAAAACAGGTACCCCCGCCAGAATCGTTAGAAGCACGGTGAATGTTGATGAGCTGGAGGTGCAGCAGTCCGAAGAAACATATTTCACTTTCAGTTTCGGCGAATACCAGCCAAATGATAAACAAGAGGTGTGCTACATAACGTACACTGACGAAAATACAATGAATATTGCCAAGGATTATCTTCATCTCTCTCCACTGATGGCAGGGAGGATAGAGGGAACAGGGCCAAGATACTGCCCAAGCTACGAGGACAAGGTAGTCAAATTTCCCGATAGACAGAGACAGAAGATCTACGTAGAACCGATGGGCTACGGTTCAAGAAATTTCTACCTGAACGGGCTTTCGACCAGCCTTCCAAGGGAAGCACAGAGAAAAATGGTGAGATCGCTCCCCGGATTTGGAAGAGCAGAAATATCTGACTACGGCTATGCTGTTGAGTACTCTTACTTCCACTTCTCTGAAATAGATGACACACTCAGGTTGAGAAAAACTGAAAATGTGTTCGTTGCGGGACAGATTTGTGGAACGTCAGGATACGAGGAAGCCGCCGGGATGGGATTGATCGCCGGTGCAAACGCTGGTAGGATCGCGAAGAGCCTGGAACCGCTAAAGCTATCAAGAATGAATTCATATATTGGAGTAATGATAGACGATATCGTAAGCAAAGGAGCCGACGAGCCCTACAGAATGTTCTCATCAAGAGCCGAGAACAGGCTGCACTTAAGACAGGATAACGCAGACAGGAGGCTTTTCAATTCAGGAGACCGGTTCGGGATACTGTCTGAGGAAAAGAGGGAACTTCTGACCGGCAACCTGAAAGAAGCTGAAATTGTATGGAATGTCCTGGAAAGCGAGACAGTTGATGGCATACGTTTATCTAAATGGTGCAGAAGACCGGGAATAACAGTTGAAGATATTACTTATCAGGCACACACTCTTGTCGACAGGGATGAGAAGGTTCTGTTGTCGGTGCTTCTGGACGAGAAGTACAGCGGGTATATAGAAAGAAATCTCAGGAGGCACGAATCCAGTAAAAATATGGAGAAGATCAGTCTAAGAGGGATAAGTTCTTACATGGAGATAGATGAAATCTGCTGGGAGGCAAGGGAAGTCCTTGAAAGGGAAAAACCGGAAACTCTGGCAAGAGCAGAGAGAATACCAGGAATAAGGCCGACCGACCTGCATGGTCTTCTGATTCATCTGGGCAGGCAGCGTTCCACGTGGAACAATTCCAAGGAAGAGTAAATGTAAATGAAACCTTATCCTCTCTCGTTTCCTCCATTGAACGCTATGATCGAAGATATTGACGAACTTGGCGCTGGTGTTGATGAGAGTCAACTTGAACTATTCGGGAAGTTTGCCGGAATTCTTCTTGATAGGTCGACTAGAACCAATCTGATTGGACCGCGGGAAAGAGGCAGGTTGTGGAGAAGGCATTTCCTTGAATCAATACAGTATGGTTTTCTACTTGATAAGGGTAAGACAGTTGTTGATATAGGAAGCGGGAACGGATTCCCCGGGGTTGTACTGGCGATTATGGGTTTTCGCATGATTCTTCTTGAGCCAAGAAGAAAAAGGCATCTGTTCCTTGACTGTGTAGTATCGGAACTCGGTCTTGAAAACTGCACGACAATACCGCTTAGGATTGAAGATTTCAATCCTGAAGACGGAGTGAAGCAGTTCGTTGCCAGGGCGGTAGCTCCGCCTGCCTTGTTGCTTGCGAAAATCGGTATGGTTGCCGGAAGGGGTTCGAAGCTTGTATACAGGCAGTCGGAAATTTCAGAGAATGAAGAATTTGAAAGTTACATGGAACTCAATTGCCCTCCGCTTGACCGCGGTGGTTTTCTGGTGCAGTATCGAGTCTGATTCAGATTGCCGACCGATCCGGTTAAATATGGAATCATAGCAATATTTAAACATTTATGCATGTAAATAAATCTGCTTACAATACATGATAAGTTAAGGAATAGCATGGCAGTAACAAGGATAATAGCAGTTGCGAACCAGAAAGGTGGTGTTGGAAAAACGACCACGGTTATCAATCTGGGTGCAAGTCTTGCCATGAACGACTGCGATGTTCTTCTGATAGACTTTGACCCTCAGGTGAATGCTACGGCCGGACTTGGGATACGAGAAACCCGCGGAAACAATATAAGCACTCTTATTCTCGGAGAAAACAATCTTGAGGAAGTAATGAAACCCACAGGAGTTGACGGTCTTATGCTGGTTCCCGGATCAAGAGGCCTTTCTGGTCTGGAAATAGAACTAGCCAGCGCTGAATATAGAGAATACTTGCTGAAGGAAGCGCTTGAGGATAATACCGACAGGTTTGACTATGTGCTGATCGATTGCCCTCCATCACTGGGTTTACTTACCATCAATGCTCTGGTAGCGTCGAATGAAGTGCTTGTAACGCTTCAAAGCGAGTACTACGCACTTGAAGGTCTTTCGCACCTGATGGATACAGTGAGGAATATAAGGCAGCTCTGGAATCCAGGATTAAAGATAAACGGGGTTGTACTTACGATGTTCGACAGAAGGCTTATCCTCAGCCGAGAAGTCGAGGAGGAAGTAAGAGAATTTATGGGATCGACACTTTACAATACTTATATTCCAAGAAACGTAAAACTCAGTGAAGCACCAAGTTATGGTATTCCAGTACTTATGTATGATGCCAAGTCGAAGGGAGCTACAAGTTATCTTGATCTGGCCAGGGAGGTGATGAATAGATGACAAAGAGAAAGAGAAAAGCACTTGGAAAGGGTATGGAAGAGATATTTCCGGGTATCGTTGATGATGATAAACTGAGTCCCCGGGAAGTCGATATAGAGATGATTGACCCAAATCCATTCCAGCCAAGGAAAGAATGGAAGAAAGAAGAAATACTATCCCTGGCAGGATCCATTATTTCTCAGGGCATACTTCAGCCACTTGTTATAAGAAGGACCGACGGACGATATCAGCTGATTGCTGGAGAGCGGCGCTTGAGGGCAGCGCATGAAGCAGGTCTTAAGAAGGTACCTGTTGTTGTCAGGGAAGCGGACGATCAGCAGATGCTTGCACTTGCACTGGTGGAAAACATACAGCGTCAGGATCTGGGTCCCGTTGAGAAGGCGGAGGCTTTCAAGAGGCTTTCTTCGGAATTCAACCTGACCCAGGAGAAAATGGGAGAAATAATAGGTATAAGTCGTTCCTCGGTAGCGAATTTTCAGAGGCTTCTGGATCTTCCTGACCAGGTACTCGATATTCTAAGAACTGGCCAGTTGAGTATGGGTCACGGAAGGGCCTTGCTGGGGCTTGAGAATAAAACACTTATACCACGGATGGCAGTGAACGCGGTTAAGCGGGGTATATCCGTAAGGCAGATTGAAGAGAGGGTTCGAAAGCTGAATTCGACCGAAAGGAAATCTTCTAAAGAATCATCCCTGATGGAAACAGCCGAAATAAGAAAGCTTCAGGATAACCTGCAGAGAATTCTTAAAACAAAGGTCCGGATAAGGGGAAAAGATAAAACCGGAAAAATAGAGATCAGTTATCACAGCCTTGATGAACTTGACAGGATTCTTGTTATTATCAAATCCGGGGTGAATGCCTGACTGCGAAAATGTTGACCCTCATGAATTCAACGGATATACTCGCTGAAATGTAGTGATGAATGTTATGGTCTATCAGAAGAAATGGAAGGAGTGCCAATGGCGCATAAGATTAACGACGAGTGCATTGCATGCGGAGCATGCAAACCGGAATGTCCAGTTGATGCAATAAGCGAAGGGGATAAATACGTGATTGACCCTGACACATGTATTGACTGCGGCGCATGTGTTCCCGCCTGCCCGGTAGGTGCTATCGAAGCTCCGTAAAATAACGGTAAAAGAAGAAAAGATACCGCCCGATGTTCTTCTGATCGGGCGGTATTTCACAGGTTGAAATCGGACAGGTTCCTCTCTTCCATTTCTTCTGCAAGTTCTCTTAGCGTAATACCCCTGTAGTATTTTAGTATTTTACGCAGTTTTGAAACGGTGCTCCGACCGGAATTATGATGTTGCCTGATCCGCTGAAAGAGGTTCATCCTGATGGAGATGTTTATTGAGTCGATTTCCCACGGATGAAAATACAGAACAGGAGTTCTTTTAGTTCCTGCTACAGATCGAAGTAACATTCGATGTATAAACCCGGGATAGAACCTGAAATATGCTCCACCCGCCACGGGTACTTTCAATCCGGCAATAGATAATGATGCAAGAGGGAGTTCAATGATTGAACTTTTTTCTCCTATAAGGTTAAAGGGCTTTTGAGGAGCTTCTGGTATTCCATAGCGTAGCTTGAACATAGGATATACACTGCTGTCATACTTAAAACCACGTGCGACTATATCGTCAACCGCCCAGGAAGTATCCTTCTTCATTGAAAAACTGGGAGCTCTGAACCCGACAGGAGCCGGAATCGAAAGGGATTCTATCAGGTTGAAGAACCGGTCAAGGTTACTCCTGAATTCCTTCCTTGTCAGTGATGTGAGCTCAACATGATTGTATCCATGGTAACCTATCTCATGGCCATTATTGAGAATTCTGTATACAAGTTCCGGGTGACGCTCAACAATCCAGCCCAGAAAGAAGAAAGTAGCCTTGGCATTATGGTCATTGAGGATCTGTAGAATCATATCAAGGATATAGCCTATCCTGCTGTCCAGCTGATCCCATTTATCGCTGGGATACCACTTCCTGGCAGCATATGTCTGGAACCATTCCTCCACATCAAATGAAATGGCAACTTTTGGACGTTCATTCCTGATGCCGGTTATCTTTCCCCCCAACCACTGAAATTTCTGAATGTCTTTCTTTGAGGGGAATGTATTCATCGTAGCTTCCTCAGGTGGATTTGGAAGGAGCGAGTAGTTACCCTCGTCAAGAAGATCAAGCCCTTCGGCTACTACTTCAGCGGCAAGGTTCTTCGTTTTATTCAAGAGCTGATGAAGAGTAGTATCGTTTATTGAACAGTCTATGCTCTTCTGGATAAGAATTCCACCCGCGTCAAGCGCGGGAACCATTCTATGGAGAGTTACGCCCGGGGGATCTCCGTTGTAGAGTGACCAGAATGTCGGGAGCATTCCTCTGTTTCGCGGAAGAAGGGCCGAATGTACATTCCAGGCTCCAAGTTCAGGAATCGCCAGGGTTTTCTTCCTCAATATCTGCGGGCATGCTACCGATATAAAGACGTCAGGGTCAAGTGATCTGAGATAGTCCCTGGATTCCTTTGAATTCAGACTGTCAAGAGCCGAATAATCAGCGTGTTCCCGCCTGGCAGTCTGCCTGAGGGAGTGGGAATATCGGGTTGGGAACAGGAACAAGCCAGATATCTTCATTGCAGCGAATCTGAACAGTTGAATGAAAAACCCCAGGCAGCCGTATAGAGTGACATAACGCCTGATATTCAGAAAAGGCTTCTTCAGTGAACCGTGGCCATGGAGAGAGATCAATGTATACTTGTTAAAGGGTCTTTTCCTGATAATTCTCGCAATTGTCCTGGGAATGTTGAAAGGTTCATCGTCGCATAGAAAGACAATGCTCAATGATGGTGACATTAGTTTCGTATATAATGAATAAAGATCACTAACCATCTGTTTCGCAGAAAAGGGTTCAAGATCCTCGTCTACATGAGCCATCATTTCCTTCGTCCTGCCGGGAAAGTCAAGAATTTTGTTCACATTAGTAGCCAGGGAATCAATATCACCTTCATCGGAGAGGAAACCGTTACGGCCGTCATCTATCAGTTCGTGTATTCCGCCTACATTTGTGGAGACAACGGGAACCCCGGCAGCAAGAGATTCCAGAAGTGCTCTGGGAAGCCCCTCTGTACGGGAAGTAATCAGAAATACATCAAAAGCAGGAAGTATATCTACAACATCGCTTCTGCTTCCAAGCAGGATGATGTTGTCCCCGAGTCGCATTGAATCGATCAGATCCTCCGTCTGCTTTCTAAGAGGACCGTCTCCAACAAGGATGAAGATACTTTCAGGCTTTGTTTTTATTACTTCGGCGGCAACTCTGACATAAATATCCGGAGCCTTCTCCGGGCAGAATCGCATAACCGAACCAACCACTTTCGCGCCGGCACTTATGCCCAGTTTCCTTCTGGCCTCAATTCCGCTGCCCCTTGCTGCACGGAACTCATCGAAGCTAACTCCACTTCGTACTATCCTGTAATCGTCAAAATGACCTAACCCATGACTCAGGGCTTTGTCGCGGTCCCTTGGGCTTACGCAGATGTTGATATGAGCAAGATTGAAGCCAATTTTCTCAAGAGTAACGTAGAACATTTCCCTTAATGAGTTCATTGAATCGTAGAACGGCCAGCCATGAGCCGTCTGTACTACTACTACTCCACTGCAGGTAGAGGCTGCGATCCTTCCAAGAAAACGCGCCTTCGATCCGTGGGTATGAACAATATTGTAGTGACCATTGCTGACAACTTTCTTTATTTCGCAAAGAGCAAGGAAATCGCTAAAGGGAGATATGTTCCTCTTGAGATGAGGAGCTGTAATGATGTTAAGGTTCCACTTCTCCGCAAGGCCGAAGAGATCCCCTTCTGAAGGCTTCTCTGGCCCTGTAAGTATATCGGATTGGTATCCCTTTTCTGTAATATCCCGGGTAGAGATGAGAGTGTTGTATTGAGCTCCGCCAACCGCGAGCTTGGTAATAATGTGCAGAATGCGAGGTTGTTCTCTCCGCATCAAGTGGACTTTTTCGTATTCCCGTTATCGGTCCGGGGTCTGCAGGAAAGAGCGTAAAGGTAGAAAAG
>JAUVUL010000287.1 GCA_030600975.1 Candidatus Aegiribacteria sp. | reverse complement strand
TACAGCCAGGCATGGCGTGGCCGGGAACGCCGCCAGGGTATCTTACAGAAAGCACCAGCCGAAGAGGATTCCACCTTTTCCATGAAAGACCGTTCCTCATACTCCAGACGGAGAAGACAACTGTGGGCTGTGCTTCTGAAGAAGGTCTGGGATATCGATGCTCTAAAGTGTCCGAAGTGCGGAGGGCAGATGAAGGTCATTTCCTTCATCGAGCAGCCGTTTGTCATAAGGCGCATACTGAAACATCTTGATTCCTGGGAAGACCCCAGGCCTCCGCCTGAGTCACTGGAACTTGTCTGCGAGCCATGCGCGGACTACGTTCCATGGCATGATGATGTGCCTGAAATAGAGGTTGGGTAAGTTGTCATTGATCCGGCTTCAGGGGGACGTACATCCTGATTCTAAGATTCCGGTACATATCTGCTTGCAACGATGTTTGACTGCGGGTGTTTTACATCGTATGGTCAGTTTCCGGGATCACCCGGGAACCGCAAGCTTCTGGCATGCTGGTTTCAGGCAGGAATCAGAGATTTATCGGGACGAATTGGCTGCCTTACGGTAAGGTCATGGGATTGTGGAAAATCCATTGTCCTAAAACTTTCCTCCGCATTAATGTTCCAGGAGCCTGACCTTCACTACCCTGTCCGCAGACTCCACTGTGGATTGGCGGTGAGCGATAACAATGCATGTTCTGTTCCGCAGTAGATGAGAAACAGCCTCCTGTATCCGGAACTCATTATCGCTATCAAGCGCGCTGGTTGCCTCATCAAGTATAATGACAGGCGGGTCTTTCAGGAAAACTCTTGCCAGAGCCAGCCTTTGTACCTGCCCTCCGGATAGACTGCTGCCTCGCTCTCCCACCAGAGTATCGTAACCATCAGGAAGAGCGGTGATGAATTCATGGGCGTATGCTGCCCTGGCCGCAGCGAAAACTTCATCCATTGACGCGCCAGGACGACCAAGTAATATGTTCTCCGCGACAGAACAGTGGTAAAGGAATGGGTCCTGAAACACCACACCGATGTTTCGCCTGAGGGATTCAAGGGTGAAGTCATTTACCGGGTTTCCATCAATAAGGATTTCACCCTGATCAGGATCGAAGAAACGGAGTAGCAGGGATATCAGGGTAGTCTTTCCTGATCCGCTGTCACCGGACAGAGCTACAGTTTCACCCGCATGGATAACCTCATTGAAATTCCTCAGAACAGGAGATTCTTCTGAGTAGGAAAAACTGATATTCCTGAATTCAATCTCACCTTTAACGCCGGTGAGTTCAACTGCGCCAGGAAGCTCTGTGACAACTGGCTCCGTATCAATAACGGTGAATACCCTCTCGGCAGCGCCCATGGCTTTCAATATCTGGGTGGCTACTCCGGCTATGGAGCTTACTGGCCCGAAAAGCATACCGAAATAGCTGATGAACGCAATCAACACACCAACCTCCATTTGACCCTGAATAACTTCCTTACCCCCCAGCCAGATTACAAGGATAAGAGTAGCAGAAGCCAACAGTGAACCGGTATTAAGAACAAAACCCTTTACCATAAGCCGAATGCTTGAGTGCATAAGATCCGTCATAGAACTCTTGAACTTCACGCTCTCACGTTCCTCCAGATTGAAAGCAGCAGATGTGCGGAGACCTGAAAGCTGCTCCTGAAGAGTAGCTGTAAAGAATGCCCTCTTTCCTTGAACTTCAGCGCTTGCTTTCTTCAGCATAGTACCAGCCAAGGCAATAATCACCGCAAAAAGAGGAATAGAGGGAACAGCCAGAAGCGTAAGCCGTGGGTTAATGGATAACATTACCGCCAGTACCACGAAGAACCGGACAATCTCACTGATAGTGCTTGACAGAGTCGAAGAATACAAACTCTGCATAACGGGGATATCACTGGTAAACCCCGCCATCAGCTCTCCCACTCTTTTTCTGCCGGTAAAAGCCATGGATAGGATATTCAGCTTTTTGTACAGAGCCATCTTCAAGTTTATTGCCGTGCTCTGGCCAACCCAGCCGAACAGTACCGACATTCCCATGCTCACCAGAGAACCGAGGACAACAGCACCTAAATACGCAAAACAGATTTTGAGCAGAAGCTCTGTGTTTCCCTCTATAAGAACCTTGTCTATAAGTAGCCTGCTAACCCAGGGTTGAACAAGAGCAAGGCCTGCCACCAGAATTGTAAGGAAAAGCCCCAGCGTATGCCATCCGAGCCAGGGCTTGAGGAATGTAAGGGTACGGAACAACAGCCGGCGGTCCTGCCAGAGTTTCTTCAGGTTGGAAGAATCACTGCCATTCATCAATTTGTTGGTTTCGACTGCGTTATGCTGTTTCGTAGTTCTTCACAAGTCTCATTACGAATACCGATACCATTACTAACCATATCACCAGGATAATATTGCCCTGTAATGGTGATTCCGCGGAATACAATACGGACACATCAGTATACGGAGACATACCATATACGATATTCTGATATGCGACATGTATCGGTAACAACACAGTGAGTATAATATTCGCTGCTTTATCGACTGCTGTCGCGTCCGGGCTCATATTGATGTAAAATAATTGCTGCAGCCAGAAAATAGCGATTGGTAGTATTATCGTAAATGGCATGCGCGCGCTTCTCTTTATCGCCACCGCCATCAGCGTCGCAAATGCCACGTTCACCAGAATTATTTGAATAACACCTGTAACAGCGATAAACAGGTTTTCCGGGGTTGTATTACAGATAGAATTGACAAGAACCATTATAAACATAAACAGCAATAGACTCAAAATAAAAGACCTTTTTAGAAAGCGCTTTATCATTCTACTGAATACATGTCCTCTTAATACAGGCAGAGACAGCCATATTTTTATTCTTCCGCTTGTTATCTCTTCATTGATAAGACCGCCAGCCATTACCGTATTGTAGGCAAACAGGATAAACAGCAGCACGCCTGTATTCATAAATATCAATGTACGGGCACCTTGGGCAGAGAATTCAAAACCTTCTTGGCTTATTATTATGTATTGAATAAACATGAATCCAATAAAACCAAAGAGAGCGCCACCTGTTGTTCCAAAATCTCTTTTGCGGTTTATCATCGCTGCTCCAGTGAAGCTATGTAGACATCCTCCAGGGTTGCTGGAAGCACTATTTCTTCAAGTGAGGAATGACCGTTTTCTATACGGTCTATCAGCACATAATCATCGATCTTGCATATCGTATTGACTGTCTCGTTCATACTCTCGACAAACTTTGTAATTGGTATTCTTCCCAGCTTCTGAATATCGGCCATGTCTCCCTCAGAACAGATATGACCATCATGGATTATCAGATACCGTCCACCCTGTCTTTCAGCTTCATGAATGCGGTGACTGCTTTGAAGTATAGTACAGCCCTCTCTCTTCAAACTGTTCATGCGTTTTCTTACCTTCCTGACATTCATCGGATCAAGACCCTCCATGGGCTCATCAAGAATAACAAGGGATGGTTGACCGGATAAAACGATTGAAAGCATAAGAAGTCGCTGCTGCCCTTTTGATTTTTTGTTGAAATAGTGATTCGCCAGATGAAGGCATTCAAATTCCTCGGCCATCTTCCTGAAATCACTCAGAGAATGATCGTCTATGTATAATGAATACTCGTTATACATATCTGTTGCCGTACACATATGTGGTATTTCCGACTTATCCGGGAGATATCGCCAATCCTTCCTTGCTTCCGGAATTCCGCAATTAATACAGTTTATCCTGATAGCGCCGGCGTCCAGAAATAGATTATTCGTTATAAGATTCAACAACGTAGATTTGCCCGCCCCATTCCCGCCTAAACGAACTGTATTCTCTCACCTTCGAATATTACAGCT
>JAUVUL010000353.1 GCA_030600975.1 Candidatus Aegiribacteria sp. | reverse complement strand
CTGGATATTCCAGGAGACATGCGCATATTCTTCACCGGTGAGTATCTCCAGACCGGCGGTGGCATGGAGGGAAGGTACGGCTACGGATTCAACGATTGGTCGACCACCTGGAGCAGTAACCTGAAGCTGACATACAAGCCTAACCCCAAAACCAAGATCAACCTTACGGGCTACTACATGGATAGAGACTGGGGTTGGCAGGATTGGGCCTGGCACTTGTACGAAATCCCTTACATCACTGAGGATTCGACAGTTTACGACGGTGATAACATCCTCTGGGGTTGCCCCACTTTATTCAGGGAGAATTACAGTTTCGGTGCCGGTATCACCCAGACACTGAGTGACGCCACCTTCATGGAGGTAAGGCTTAATCAGTTCCAGACGGCCAGGGATTACAAGATCTACAATAATCCTAGTGACACATCCGGTGCACTGGGTACCGATACAGAATTCTACGGCGAGAATTTCACCTGGGATGACTGGCAGAACATCACCCCTACAAGAATTCTTGATACCGATGGATTCTACAGGGCCGGAAGAAACAGGCAATCCTGGGGTGAGAGAAGAAGTACGATCTCGACATTCCGAACCGACATAACAAGCCAGGTCAATCAGCAACACCAGCTGAAGGCCGGTGTAGAAGTCAAGTACTACGATGTATTTAATTACTATATCGACGTCGCCTCGGGCGGAAACGTATATGCCGGAAGGTATCACGTTTTCCCCAATTCCGGTGCAGCCTACATCCAGGACAAGATGGAATACAGGGGAATGATAGTCAACGCCGGACTTCGCTTCGACTATTTCGATTCGAACTTCGACAACTTCCCCGCCGATATCACCGATCCTGTCAATGAAGGTGCTCAGCTCGGAGACGATGACTATATCAAGAATCCCATAAGTGTTCCCATCAAGTACCACCTGAGTCCCAGAATAGGATTCTCACATCCGATAACCGACCGCGATGTACTACACTTCACTTATGGTCACTACTTCCAGACCCCTGAATTCAACGATATGTACAGCGGTTCGAACTACGACCTTTCAGGTGCATTCCCACAAGTAGGAAACCCCGACCTCTCAGCTGAGGAAACGATAGCCTACGAAGTTGGAGTGAAGCATATGTTCGATGATATCACAATGTTAGGTGTCAACGGTTACTACAAAGACATCACAGGCCTTACTGACATGTCGAATAACTTCTATTCTGCGATCGACTCCTATGACCTTTTCATCAATCGTGACTACGGAAACGTTAGAGGAGCCGAGTTCAAGCTGGTCAGGCGCCATAGTGACTTCTGGGGAGGGAGCATCAACTACTCATACACAGTCGCAATGGGAAAAAGCTCCGCATCCAATCAGAACTACGTCTACGTATGGGCGAACTGGATTATTCCCAAAAAGGAATCTCCTCTTAACTGGGATGAGAGACATCGTGTAAACCTGGAACTTGATTTCCGCATTCCCCAGGGCGAGGGACCAAGAATTGGTGACACTCCTTTCCTTGAAGGATTCGGTGTTCATGTTTCCTGGAATTATGGAAGCGGATTCCCCTACAGCCCGGCCAACCAGGGAACCTCGGAGCCAACGATAAACAGTAGTAGATTCCCATGGACCATGAATACCACCCTGAAAGTCAAAAAGACTTTCTGGATCGGTTCCATAGTCCTTGATGCCTACTGCCAGGTCAATAACCTGTTCAACAGGCATAATATTTTAAACCTTGATCCAGCATGGTACGATGCGGACCAGGACGGCGATGGCGAGCCTGATCACGATCCAACGGGTCAGTTTGATAATCCATATGTGTTCAGCAGACCTCGCATGATAAGGTTTGGTCTTGGATTTGAATGGTAGATTGAATTCTTCCGTTCAGTAACAGTTGTATAGCTGCTGCTGAACCAAAGAAGCAAGGAGTGAAAATAGATGCGAAAATTCTTGCTACTGTTCCTCGTGCTTTCTGCCGCTTTGTGGGCACAGCCCGGGGAACCCGGTTCCGATGCCCCCACAGGTGATGAAGAATCCGCGGAGGTAACGGAAGAGCAGACCGAATCGGTAGATGAAACCACAGAGGAGACAGCTGTTGAAGAAACAGCCCAGGGAACTCCCGAAGGTGAGGAGGTTGAGCGGGCACAGAGCGCCAGCATGGATCCTATGGATCTTTTCTTAGCAGGCGGACCCTTTATGTACCCCCTTCTACTCTCCCTTCTTATCGGTATAGCCGTATCGGTCGAAAGGTTCATTTCATATAGAAAAGTAAAGATCAATGTAGTCGCCTTCCTTGAAAGGATGGGTGGATTCATCCGCAAGGGAGACGTAAAGGGTGCCGAAGAACTGTGCGAGCGCACCAGAGGTCCGGTGGCGGCAATATTGCACGCTGGTCTCCTGCGCCATGATAAAGGGCTTGAAGCCGTTGAGAAGGCGGTTGAAAGCTCAGGCGGAATCGAGATGGCATACCTTGAGAAGGGTATAGTCGTGCTTGCTTCGGTTTCAAGTATTGCCCCGATGCTGGGTTTCCTCGGAACCGTTTCAGGTATGATCAGAGCTTTCGGTGAGATAGCCGCCGCAAAGAACGTTGAAGCAAGTCTCGTTGCAGGCGGTATTCAGGAAGCACTGATAACTACTGCAACAGGTCTTGTAATCGCAATCCCGATCCAGATGTCGCATAACTACTTCATATCCAGGATCGGTAAATTCGTGGTCGATATGGAAGAGGCCAGCATATTCCTTGTGGATACACTGGCTGAAATGGAGCACCTGAAGCAGCTTTAAGGAGCATGGATGCGGATACGTAACAGACCGAGAGCAAGCGGGGCAATCCCCGACGCCTCAATGTCCGATATTGCGTTCCTGCTGTTGATCTTCTTCCTGGTCACAACAACCTTTGAAGTCCAGAAAGGCATCTCCTACAAACTTCCCAAGAAGCCTGATGAACAGACTGAAGAGGTTGTAATTGACGAAATGAACAGGCTTGTCATGACTGTCAAGCAGTGGGGAGCCCATGAGTACGT
>JAUVUL010000028.1 GCA_030600975.1 Candidatus Aegiribacteria sp. | reverse complement strand
GCACAATGGGAAAATGAAAAAAAAGGTGATATTTCTATTCCCAGGGGTTTTCATGCAAGTAAAGTTCGAATGCCATTAGATCGAAATTCAGTTCTGCTGGTCCCTTGATGTCTACGAATGTCTCTGTTCCTCCAACGATGCGTAACCTGCCAGCCCACATTTCATCATCATAGGGATCAGTTGGGTCGTTTGGATTCCAATTGTTACCGATTGTGTATGTAATAGTTCCCGGTTTCCCAGAAATCGTGCTTGTATATACACCGGATCCATGTAGTGTTTCCACGCCATTTGTCCTTCGGACACCGACGACGTGCTGTGTAGCGGTCCCCAGAATATTCGCATCAGGATTGAATTGGTCAAATGGTGCAGATAACCAATAAAAGCTGAGCGTTATGTTAACCTTATAGAAACCATTTGGCATTTCCACACTGCTGTTGTCGAGTACAAAATCCTCACCCCAAACGAAAGCCGGTACGGTGTATACCAGTATTGGGTCTTGATTTTTTTGGGCTAATACACTAATTGAAGGTAGAAGAAGGCTTAGTGATAAGATTACGACTAGTACGATGCTCATTCGTCTTTGATACTTCATTTTCTCATCTCCTTTCTTATTGGTACTTGTATAGCTCCCCACCTCGGAGCTCAGGCGCGGGTCTTACTCATCTGGCCCATCAGCTTCTCCGTCTCCCTCTGGCCCATTCGTAATATCCGCTTTCAGCCATATCGGGATAGATACTTCTCAGCATGAACATATCGGCTGAAGAAAGAACTATCATGGAAAGCGTGGCCGGGATGAGGGGAAGACTGAATCTCAGAATTTCTTTTGTAAGCCCTTCCGAACCCTTCAGTTTTTCCGAGTCCGCGGTTTTTCTCCACATCATTACTATCGCAGCAAAGGCAATCAGGAATGAAGGCGCCCACCTTGCGGTCATGAACGACGGTATAGTATCCATAGTCGCTGAAAGAAGCAGCAGAACCAGAAGGCCAAGAGCCATAATCCCTCTGATCAGCTGAAGAATAAGATACCTTCCAGCTAAACCTTCTGCCCTTGGCAGAGTAAGAGCAATCTGGACATATGCAATACCGGCTCCCAGAAGGATCGCATGAAGCAGGTAGTCAGGATGCTGCAGATTCAGAAAGGATTTCAGAAAACCCTGCAGGAGCAGAACTGTCGCAATCATCAACAGCGTGGGAACCAGCGGGAATGTTATTCCCCTTATCAGAACACTCCTGTGCTGAGATGTTCTGTGCCATGCTCTGATGAGGGCAGTTGGAAGCCCCAGCACCACAATACCGGCAATAGCCTCCGCAAGTATTCTCAATGTGCCCAGTTCCCCGGCAGCATCAGCTGTTAGGTATTTGGAGATGAACGGCAGGAATGCAACCTGAATCATTCCACTGAAGACCATTGCCAGCGCGTAAAAGGTGGATTCCCGAGAAAGGTCCCTGTTATGCAGAGATGCGGAATGCTCAGCCATCAGCTGGTTCCTTTTTATGAGATGCTCCGGTTTCCCATCCTTTGTCCCGGTATATCCTGTGGAACTCCTCAGCCACCGAGAGCCAGTGGTGTTTTTTCCTGATCCATCGGGGGCCGGCCCCGGCATGCTTCTCCCTGAGTTCCCGGTCAAGGATAAGCTCTCTCAGGTCGCGCTTCAAAGTATCCGGTGTTGTGAGAAAGAATGGATGATCGGGGATGAACTCCACATATGCGTGACTTAGATTGGTCACTGTGGCGATACCCATGGAAAGGCTTTCCAGAGAATTCACTCCGTAGCCCATATCCCCGCTTGCGACCTGATCGATCGCGATATGACACGAGGCTTTCATTCTCAGGGCTTCAGTATTTGTCATGTTCTCGATGAGGACGAGTTCAACCGGGATGTCCTGTGAAATATCCTCCACGGCGCTTATTATCTCTTCGGTACCTTTTACCGACCTGATCCTGGGTGCGTGGCATATACGTACCTTACCGGGAGGAGGTTCAGCAGAAGGCATAGCATTCTGATCAAAGGGCAGAAAAAGATAATCCACTTCAGGATATCTTTGGAAAAGGTCGAACTCACATGTTAGGTTCAGGTCCGTCACCTCCCATACGGGTCTTATAGCTCCCCTCATTCTGAGGTCCAGGCCGTGATAGTAGGAGACTATCTTCTTGCCGGCCCTTTTCAGGGCAATTACGTCCCTGCCGTCTCTGTAGAAGCTCATACCGCCTTCAAGGTGGTATATGTCAAAATCCCACAATCCGTATTCCCTGGCGGTCCTGTTGATAATCGGTTTCCATGCCATATCCCTGAATCTGAGCATGAGACGTTCAACCGGGTTTGGACTCCAGAATATCCGCTCTGTAGTTCCCGTATAAGGAACCTGCAGGCTTCCCGCCCTTACCAGCTCTTTTAGCTTTAACAGCCAGCTCATGGGGCCGACATAAGGGAGATTCAGGCATATATCCTCCTTGTAGAGGTTGGCAGCCCTGTAGAAAGTGACAAGCCTGCTTTCATGACCCAGTGCTTCATGCCCCCGGACGAAAAGGTCAATAGTTCCCGTATAGTTCTGTGGTGAAAGATGAAGGATCTTCATGATACACTCTTCCCGATGCAGCGACTGTTCTTCAGTACAATCATTCCAGCTGCGGCTAATACCGCTGCGGCTGCTATCTGGGCAAGGATCCCAATCCAGGCTGAAATTCCGGCGGAAGCTGCTGCAGTTGCTCCAAAAAGATCAGGCACCCCTGCTGCGAAATTCCTGAATGCTGAAACAAGTGGAGATGATGAAAAGGTCCAGAGCACTGCCTGCCGTGAAGGCTCATCGAACAGGTCAGCACCCGCGACCTGCTCCAGCAGACTGGAATTGCTCCAACAGGCGGGAATACAGACGATAATACCCAGTATTGCAATTATCCAGAAAAGCTTACCTCCGGCGCCCTTGAAGGACAACGGCAGAAGCAGAAACGGCAGTGTGGTAAAAAGAAAACGGGGTCCCCATCCTATGCCACCTGACCAGTCATGGAGCATTCCATGAAAAAAGAGTGAAAGAACAAATGGGGTCCAGAGCCTCCAGTCCTTCTGGAAGAAAAGCGCGAATATACATAGTGGAGCATAGTATATAAGGCCCTTGCCGGGACTCATAAGGAGCCCGGGTATACCTCCTTTGAACAGTTCAATAGCAATTGCGGGATCCTGCCTATGGCCGTCAAGGAATGGATTTCCAAACCTGTACCAGTTCAGGAAGAGTATAAGGAGGATAAAGGGAATTAACCCTCTGATAAGTTTTTTCATACTCCTCCAGTCGTTCCAGAACAGAGGAAGCAGAAGCAGGCTGTCAGCTCGTATAAAGATGGCTAGCCCGAGACATAAGCCGGCTGAGAACATTCGACCGTGGAGTGAAAAGTAGAAACCTGCCATGGCGGCGGCGGCGGCGGCAGTGACATCGAAAGTCATTTTTCCGTAAACAAGAACCATTCCACATATGGCAACTGCAATGAATCGCAGAACGGGCACCTCGGAGTACCTTTTAACGGCGGAGGCGTACCAGAAACCAATCAGCGCCAGGCTGAAACCTGCGTTCAACAGAGTCATTACAAGCTTGCTGCCGTTGAGGCCCAGGAATTTTCCCGCAATTACTGCAGGGATAAGGAGGATTGAGAATCCTGCTCCGTGGGGAACGAAAAGACCGGGCCTGGTACCCTGAACTGTCCAGCCGTAATCCCCCGAAACCGTCATGAATGATCTCTGACCTGTGAACGATTCAGCAATCTCATACTGGGCAAGTACATCTGTTGTGTACATTCTCCCGCCGAAAACAAGCGTGAGCAGTGCTGCCCACAGAAGAATCACAGCGTATAGGCGGGATTTTTGAAGTGGTTCCACTAAATGCTTCCGAACAGTGTGTTTCTGAAGATACCTCTCGCTGAAAAGGACTCCTTGAACCTGCAGAGACCGTGGTTGATATCCATGTTCAGGGTAAACGTTCCAAGATCCATATAATGATACCCCATCTGCTTGGCCCATCTTATGACTTCCATATAAACCAGATTAACTGGTCTGAATGCCTGATGTTCCTGGTCATGGGAGATATAGAACGCAAGTGTAACCCTTGGATTACAATGGAACATAACCATTCCCGCAAGAACCTCTCCACCTTTCATAGCGATAAACTGTGTGATATGGTCTCTCCCCAGCAGGTTCCGGAGCTTCTCAAGCTCCTCAAGCGAATGTGTAGGCTTGACATTATGACGCTGCTGGAGGTTGGATTCCAGCACATGATAAAAAAGTGAGAAATCCGGGTTTTCTTCAACTGTTACACCACTCTTGACTGCTTTCCTTACCCCTCTCAGTGCGGATGATCGAAAACCCAGTCTGAGTTCTTCTCCAAGCCTGCTGAGATCTATTACTGCCGTCAGTTCCCTCTTCCTGTACTCGAATCCACGCTTTATAAGGGAGAATTCCAGGTAGTTATGGGGTCTGCGGTAATAGACTATTGGAGGGGGGGTCATTTCAATCCCCCGGAATCCCTGAGAACTGCAATAGGATATGAGTTCGTCAACTATTTTTTCGATTCTGCTCAGACCAAGGGTATCGCTGAATACCGGGCCACCGTAGGAAGCTCCCGGATAAGATCTGAACCATATCCCATCCTCCCTTTCAGCCAAAGCACCCGGGATTACGGATTCGATACCATTTTTGCTTTCAACAATAAGGTGATGGTTCCTGAATCTGCCTTCCGGATGATAATCCAGAAAATCTGGTGAATTGAAAACAGTGCCATTATTCGAGCGGAGGACGAAATCCGTCCAGTCGTTTCTGTCACCGGGTTCAATCTGTCTAATAGACATCATCTGACTACCGTGATTTTACTGCTGAATGAATCGCTGTCTGTTTCAACAAGCACGATATAAACGCCGCTGGCCAGAGGTGCTCCATCCAGTATTCCATCCCAGGTCCATTCTTCCCAACTATCCGCCTGAACACAACCCAGGTATTCACCCGTCAGGGAGAAGAATTTAACCTCAATCCGATCATCTGACCCTGACCATACAATGTGCAGTTCTTCCTCTGCAGGGAGGAAAGGTTGAGGGTAGAAGAGCAGATCCGGGCTTTCCTCATGGCTCTGTTGGGAAAAAATCGACCACAGACCTATGATTGATGAAAAGTACACCGATCCGTCCTCAGGGTTTATTGAGCTGAATTCATTCTCCATTCTGTTCGTTGAAATGTATATTGAATTCGAACGGGTAAATTCGGTTACATCTCCTCCGTCAATACTGTAAATCGCAGATTCAGTCATACACCAGATCACTCCATTGTTGTCCACCTGCATGGCCTTTATCGACCCGGATACTCCGACTACATCAACAAACTGGTCACCATTCCAGCGGCTTATACCGTTCCCGGTTCCAGCCAGAATGTCTCCATCAGCATTCCTTGCAAAGCAGAAAACTTTGTTCGAGGAAAGTCCCCAGGAGGTACTGTATGCCTGTCCGTATCCAGGATACCATGTATCCAAGGATTTATCTATGGGATCTCCTCCGTGGACAAGCAGCTGACAACCGTTTTCCGATGCAAACGCTATCCATAGACTGTCGTCTCCGCAAGGAAATATCATCTGTATGTTCTTATTCGCAAGGCCATCAATCTCGACCCTTGTAGTCCATTGAAGGGTACCGTCCTCAGGTTCGCCGGATACTGCTACGATACCGCTGGGCTCATCGGGTGTCTGCCAGAACGCCTCCTGTGCGACCAGCAGGGCTCCACATTGAGATGTCAGCATTACCACCTGGTTATTAAGAAGGGGCGTCACAATCTGAACGACGTCAGGTGGAAGGCCTGAAAGTGAATCCGAGACGTAGGTTATGAGGGTATCGTCATCCATGGAATATGTCTCCCTGTCGTCTATCCATGTGAGACCCCAGTGGAAGGATCCTGTCCAGATCCCCAAGCATCCGGATTTTGCTGCTGAGTAGGTTCTGA
Source organism: Candidatus Aegiribacteria sp. (assembly GCA_030600975.1). Classification (GTDB taxonomy): domain Bacteria; phylum Fermentibacterota; class Fermentibacteria; order Fermentibacterales; family JCC-6; genus Aegiribacteria. The sequence goes on along the minus strand of JAUVUL010000028.1, from coordinate 3,803 downwards.
GAGAACGTGGCATATCAGCTGTACGGTTGTTGAAAGCTGCCCAGCCGCTGTCTGGGTAGAACGCCATTAGACCGATCCGATGACTGCCTATGTACATTCTGTCTTCATCCCTGGCCATCTGATAGCAGCTTGGCCCACCCATACCAGGTACGGGAAGGCTTTCCCAGGTTCCATTATCAAGATAGCCAAGTCCGTTACCCGTGTCACGGCAATTCGCAGCAAGCAAACCGTAACCGCACCATATTCTTCCAAAAACCTCGTTAAGACACGAAGCATAGCTTGCATTCGGATATCCAGACCCGTAATACTCCCAGGTTCCGCCATTGTAAAGCAGAATCTTCCTGGATGCCGCGATGAGACCATCTTCAGTAATAAGTAACCCGGTTACAACCGAATCAGCGCTTGCGGAATAGTCCAGTAGTCGTATCCAACTGTCACCCATCATCTGGGAGACTCCACCGGAGCCGTATCCGAAAACGGAATCGGCGGATGCTATGTAAATGTTATCTATTCCAAGAGCCAGTGTTGAATCCTCATAACTTGTCCAGGATTCTGGATTGAAAACGCTACCGCTGAGATCAAGGGAGTACACTCCCCTGTCGGTTGCAAGGTACATTGTATTACCGATACCTGTAATATCCGTCACCTCAGTAGCTGTGAAGGCTCCGCCAGTAAGACTGGCGTCTATGGGTATGAAGCTATCGGTATTCCCGCGCGATAGGCCACCATCGCTACCGACCCATATAAATCCTCCACCTTCATAAATAGAATAAACGTATCCGGAACCCGGAATACCTTCATAGGAGGAGAAAACCTTCCAGGTATTATCCTCCTGCAGCAGAGCTAAACCCCCTCCACCTGTAGCAACCCACATTTGAGAATCAACAAAATGCAGATCTATGGCGCTTATCCATGGCATTTGATCAGGGTATGAAAGGCTGTCAAGCCAACCATTTCCCGGATCGTAATGAATTATCCCGCCGGCGGTTGCACACCAAATGGTACCATCATCGTCCGGCACAATAGAGGATATGTAGGACTGGGATGTTTCAAAACCCCAGTTGAAGGAAATGCTGCTAATGATCGTTAGAGCAAGGTAAGATGCTATCATATCAGCAGAGACTTCTCAAAACAGCCATGGGAAACGAAGATGCCACACCATCCATACGGCTTCCCAAACGATGCTTTTGGTCATTTTAGAGGTACCTGCGTGTCTGTCAACAAAGACTATAGGCACTTCCGTTATAGAACAGCCCGAATTGAAAAGTTTGTAAGTAACCTCAATCTGAAATGAATAACCATCAGATTTAATGTCAGTGAGATCAAGCTTCTTAAGAGCTTCTCTCCTGAATGCCTTGAATCCGCCGGTGGCATCTTCCACAGGCAGTCCGGTTATCAGTTTTGTATACCTGTTTGCGAACCAGGAGAGAAGAAGCCTTGATAGAGGCCAGTTCACCACGTTAACGCCGCTGCAGTATCGGGAACCTATTACAAAATCGTATTCTTTAAGGGCATTCACCAGTTCTACAACCTTTTCAGGCTTGTGCGAAAAGTCTGCATCCATCTGGATGATCGGATCGAATTCATCTCTCTCCAGTGCCCACTGGAAACCAGCGATGTAAGCCTGTCCCAGACCTGCCTTCATCGGGCGGCTGAGAAGATGTGTCCTGCCGGTTGACTCGAATTCAAGGACAGCATCTCCTGTTCCATCAGGGCTGTTATCATCTACCACAAGAACATCGGGTTTCACAGGCAGGCCCAGAAGAACCGGGATCAGATTTCTTATATTCTCAAGCTCATTGTAGGTGGGAACGATAATCAAAGGTGTTTTCAAGAGACCTCCACTTTCTATATTTGGTTTAATATAATTATTCATTACTGAACAGGTACAGTATATTTTATTCAGTTCGGATGGAGATCATGAAATTCAGAACAAAAACCATAATCATTCTGATTGCGCTACTCTGTGCCCTTCCCCTTCACGCATGGAGGATATTTCCGTTACTCAGTTATAGTTCCAGTTCAGGCGTTCTTATTGGAAGCGTAGTTAATCATAATATGATACCTCCCTTCAAGCCTTTTGCATTCAGCGCAATGGCTTACGCGTACACAGATGGAAGCATATCCGCCGAGCCAAAGCTTCTGTTTCCCGCAGGCAATGGGTTAGTCATATTGAACGCCAGTTATTATGTAAGCAGAGACAGAAAATTCTTCGGATGGGGCAACCAGGGTGATAACGAGCTTTACGTAAACTACTATTCTGAAATACAGGATTTCTCCGGTTCCTACAATTTCAGCCCTGCACAGGGCATTGTCATGACAGGAGGCCTTCTCTGCAGACATTCCACTGTATACAACAGATCCGATGAGCAGCTCTGGAGTCAGTCACCAACGGATGAATACTGCTCAATCTGGACCACAGGTCCGTTTATCGAGGGGAACTGGTCAATCCCGGTTCTTATAAATGGTTACGTATCTGCGGGATACGACATACAGCTGGGCAGCGACATCTCGTATTCCAGTACGGAATGCGCACTCGCAGTATTCATGCCCATAGGCAGTTCTACAACCCCGGCGTTCCGGATGAAGGTTGAAAGACATGTCGGAACGGCTTCAACACCGTTTCCATTTCTACCCTCCCTTGGAGGCAGTTCCGGGCTCCGCGGCTACAATGACGCAAGATTCGGAGGAAACTGGACGCTCCTGGCTAACCTGGAACTGAGGCAGAAAATAGTCTCTTTCCCGATTGATGATAACAACACAATGGATTTTTCCCTGGTTCTGTTTGGAGATGCCGGCCAAGTGGCGGATCACCTGGATGAGAGCAGGTGGAATCGGTTCCACCTCGATGGAGGCCTGGGAGCAAGGATATCTCTACCAGGCGGTGGATCTCTAAGGGCAGATTTTGCCATGTCCCCCGAGGGACTGGGTATACAGATGGGACTCGGAGAGCTCTTCTGACAAATATTACGAAAGGTAGTATTGATGAATCACGCATTTCTGAAAAAACTTCCAAAGACAGATCTTCACCTGCATCTGGACGGTTCTCTTCGATTATCAACTCTTATTGAACTGGCGAGGGAATCCGGAGTAGAGCTTCCTTCATACACTGAAGAGGGTCTTAGGGAGACTGTATTCAAGGATAACTACAGAGATTTGAACGAATACCTCACCGGCTTCGCCTACACCACTGCAGTCATGAAAACCAGGGAGCAACTTGAGCGGATCAGCTACGAAGTCGCAGTTGATAATCAGCAGGAAGGCGTAAGATATATAGAGGTCAGATTCGCCCCCCAGCTTCACGCGAGTGATGATATGGATATTATCGAATGCATCCGGGCGGTTAATGACGGCCTTCTCCGCGCGAAGGAAGAATTCAATAACCGCAGGGAAGTGATCGACGGTCTTGAACCTCCCTTTCACTATGGAATCATCTCCTGCGCCATGAGATTCTTTACACCTGCATTCTCCGACTGGTATAGAAGATTCTTTGAAATGCATAATTTCATCGACAGGGAGAGGGTGTTCGCCCTGGCATCGCTGGAGCTTGAGGAAGCGGTTGCCAGAGCAAGGTGGGAAGAGGGTCTTCCTGCGGTTGGAATAGACCTTGCCGGTTCAGAAGCGGGCTGGCCGGCACTGAATCACCTGGAAGCATTCACGAAAGCCCAGGGGCATTTCCTCAGGAAAACAGTCCATGCAGGTGAGGCGTACGGTCCGGAAAGCATTTATCAGGCGATTACCGATCTTTACGCCGAGAGGATAGGTCACGGGCTTACCCTTCTTGATCCGACCTCGGTGCAATC
>JAUVUL010000186.1 GCA_030600975.1 Candidatus Aegiribacteria sp. | reverse complement strand
GACTGGCCATGTTCTCTGAGAATCAAGCGCCTGAGGAACGAATAATGTGGGAATGGACACGTGATGCATGGCAGCAGCCTCCTGATACAATCTCTAATTTTCGATCTCCGTACGCACTGATATTTAAACCGCTTGATCCTCCTGTTGAGGGAACAGCTTTGAGGGAGAGCGGATATTACAACGTTATTTTCCGGGGAGTAGTACCGATACCCTGGATTGAATAGAATGGGAACTGAAACCGAAAGGAACAGAGTATGAAGAATGTATTCAAGATCCTTATGGCTTTTGCCGTGATTGCTCTTATTGCTGGTTGCGGAGGCCGAGAAGTCACTCGAACCGATCCGGATACAGTAACCGATCTCAGCGGCTACTGGAACGAAACCGATGCCCATATGGTAGCTGACACATTGATTGCACAGTGCCTTAATGGCAGATGGCTTACAGATTTCTCTTCCGGAATATCCAGGGGGGAACGTCAACCTACACCCGTGATTGTTGTTGGTGGAATCTACAATGAGAGTTCGGAACATATTAACACGGATATCTTCATGAATTCCATAGAACAGGCTTTTCTGGAATCAGGTGAAATCCAGATAGCAGCAGGTGGAGCCAGTAGAGGAGAAATCAGATCTGAAAGAGAAGACCAGATCATCTTCGCCTCACCGGCAACTGCTGCCGCATTCGGTCATGAGATCGGCGCAGACTTTGTAATGACCGGTAGTATCGGATCAATAGCTGATGAAGAAGGTAATACCAGGAGTATTTACTACCAGATCAGCCTTGAGCTTATAGACGTCGAAACGGCACTGAAGTCCTGGATAGGAAGTCTCGAGATCAAGAAGATGATCGAGTGGTAGTAACAACCCTCGAATCCTGTTGAGTTCCTGAATGAACAGTCCGTTTATGGAGATAGTAAAGCTATGATCAGACAATGTAATTCATTCGCTATGGCAGCAATTATATTGGCAGTTGTAACAACTGGCTGCGCAACAGATTATACCAGGGAAATGAGTCCAGTAACCTCAAACCTGAGGATGGATAGACCCGACCTTGCCATCGAGGAATTCAGAGAAAATTTCACTGACTCTACCGGCAGGAACAGGCTTCTTTACCTTATGGAGCTGGGTAATCTCTTGCGGCTTTCAGGTGATTTCCCGGCGGCAGAAAATCTACTTCTTCAGGCAGACAGATTGAGCGATCAGCAGCGTGGAATTGAACTGGGGCAGGAAGTTGAGGCATTTCTCAGCAGCGATCTGGCCCTTGAGTTTCGCGGGGCAGATTATGAAAAAGTATTTATAAATTACTGCTTGGCAGCAAGTTACGCTTCTGAAAACAATATGGAAGATGCCCTGGTTGAATGCAGAAGGGTTAACGATAAGCTGCGGGTGCTTAACCAGAATTATGAAGAGAACAAGAACAGGTATAGTGACGATGCCTTTATCAGATACCTCATGGGTATCCTCTACGAGAAGGCGGGAGATCTCAATAATGCTCTGATAGCTTACAGGAACAGTGCCGCTGTATACGATTCTTCGTATGCGGTGGATTACGGAATCTCGGCTCCCCAGCGGGTGAGATCTGACATTCTGAGGCTTTCCAGTGAGCTTGGAATGCAGTCGGTATATCAGGACTACTGCGCGCGATGGCCTGAAGTGAGCTGGGAAAACGAAGGTCCCGATCGAGATCACGGTGAAATAGTGGTTATTCTGGAGGTGGGAATGATCCCTCCCAGGATTGAGAAATCCTATACCTTTGTTCTCAACGACCGGGTTTACAGAGTCTCTCTTCCGGCCATAGCGAATAAAAGGCGCGAATCGTGGTCGATGATCCTTTATTCAGGAGACATGCAGGCCCATGGATTCCTTGCCGAGGATCTTGCAGGTATAGCCAGAAAGAACCTTGAGGATCAGGCCGGACGTGATATCGCAAGAGCTGTTGCCAGGCTGGCTGTAAAAGCCGGTGTGACAGAGGTGGGGGAACAGCTTGTAGAGGAGCTTACAGAAGAGAACAGTGGTATTTCACGTGCCACAGGTTTCCTTCTGAGCATTATTGGTGCTGCTACTGAACGGGCGGATTTGAGAGCGTGGCTTACACTGCCCTCTCAGATATTCGTAGTCCGTCTCAGGCTTTCTGAAGGAGAACATCCTGTCAGGATTGAGATTAATGGCCGGACTGTTTTCAGTGATGAATCCATGACCATCGATCCAGGCAGGATAAATCTGCTGTTCCTGCGAGAGGGTTAGATAATTGACCCGATCAGAACTGGCATCCATTATCGATCATACACTCCTCAGGTCCGATGCCGTTCCAGATGATATTGAAAGGCTCTGTGAGGAAGCTATTCGTTACGGATTCTATTCCGTTTGCATCAACCCGGTGTGGGTGCCTCTCGCTTCAGAGATTCTAGGGAAATCCCGACCTATAGTCTGTTCAGTCATAGGATTTCCACTCGGTGCTACAAACTGCATGGGAGAAGAAGCTGTTAAAGCTGTAGACCTGGGCGCCGATGAGCTGGACATGGTGATACCGATAGGACATCTGAAGAGCGGTGATATAAGGAGAACAGCAGGGTGTATTCAGGATGTGGTCCGCGCATCTTCAGGAAAGCCGGTAAAGGTTATTCTTGAAACCTGTCTTCTAACTGACGAAGAGAAGGTTCTTGCATGCAGAATCGCTATGGACAGCGGTGCTTCCTGGGTTAAAACCTCTACAGGGTTCAACAGCGGCGGAGCAACTGTGGCTGATGTCTCTCTTATGCGGAGTACCGTTGGAGAAGCACTTGGTGTAAAAGCTTCAGGTGGGATCAGAACCCTCACAGATGCTCTTGCTATGATAGAGGCAGGAGCCTCCAGGCTGGGCTGCAGCAGCAGTATAGATATAGTTGAGTCTCTGGATTTGTGATGATACCATTCGCACCGGGATATTAGCGCAGGCAACTGGAGGGGTCAACCAGTTGCCTGCTCGTATCCTGGATCACAATTCGTTCTAAACAGCCGATCAGGGAGGGGATCAGATCGGCAGTATCAAAAGAACGAAAGCCGGCATGATAATCACTGCAATGATAACTATCAGCCAGTTTTTCAATCCAGGTTTCTGCATTTGAAAATCTCCAAATACTTTTGTATTTTCTACCGAACAATAACAAGAAAGCAAGAATCTTGCCAATTAGAAATACCTTATGAGTGAAGATCAAATGAATCCAAGACAGAGGGAGGCTGTAGAATACACAGGAGGCCCTCTTCTTATACTTGCTGGAGCCGGAAGCGGTAAAACACGGGTTCTTACAGCCAAAATAGCGGACATTATTGAAAAAGGTTATGCGGAACCATGGGAGATTCTTGCCATGACCTTCACAAATAAAGCTGCACAGGAAATGAGAGAAAGGGTTGAGAGCATACTTCCCGGAAGAGGCGGAAGGGTAAGATTGGGAACATTCCACTCCATCTGTGCATGGATTCTGAGACGTGAAGCCCACTACCTTGGTTACAATGAGAATTTCACTATTTACGATGCGGATGATCAGAAAACCCTGATCAGAAGGCTTCTAAAGGATATCAGCACATCAACGAAAATTACCCCCGGTCTGGTGAAGGGGTATATCTCAAGGAACAAGAATGAAGGTATTACAGCTGAGGAAGCGATGCAGCAGGCCTCCAGTCAGAGTGAGGTTGACCTGGCCGGAGTTTATCTCAAGTACCAGGAACGATTAAAATCCTCGGGCGCGTTCGATTTTGACGATTTATTGACAGTAGTTCTAAGCATATTTCGTCAAAATAATGACGTAAGAAAACTCTATTCTTCCATGTTCTCATACATTCTGGTTGATGAATACCAGGATACTAATAAAGTACAGCATGAGCTTCTGAAAGAACTTTCAAAAGATGGTGCGGGAATATGCGTTGTAGGCGACGATGATCAGTCCATCTATGCATGGAGGGGAGCTTGTGTAGAGAACATTCTGGAGTTTTCCGAAGATTTTCCGAACACCAGGATAATCAGACTGGAAGAAAATTACAGATCCAGCGGAAATATTCTGCGAGGAGCATCCGCATTGGTGAATCACAATAGAAAAAGACACGGCAAAACACTCTGGACAAAACAGGACGCCGGACATCCGATAACGGTCAAATGTCTTTATAACGAAACCGAAGAGGCGGAATGGATACTGAAGGAGATAATGGAACTGATAGAAGACGGCTGTTGTCCATGTGATTCAATTGCTGTGTTATACAGGACGAACGCCCAGTCGCGTCAGTTCGAGACTGCATGCAGAAAGCATGGTGTAAACTACGAAGTTGTGGGATCCCAGAGATTCTATGAACGGATGGAGATCAAGGATATTATCGCTTACCTGAGAGTTGTTATCAACCATGAGGACCGCCTCAGCCTTGAGCGGATAATCAACAGGCCTGCAAGGGGGCTTGGAGGGAAAGGGCGAGCGTCCTTTTTTACTTTCGTGGATTCGAAGGGAATGGACTCTGTGGATGCAATGCTTATTTCCGATAGTATCGGTGGTATTACTTCCAGAGCATCGAAGGGGCTGAAAAAGCTTGGAGAATGGTTCAGACTGGCCGGGGAGAATGCTGCAGGTGGTGCAATAGCTTCTGAAATAGTCGACAGCCTTATTGATACTACAGGCTTAGCAGCGCAGTACGAAACAGAAGATATTGCGGATCAGTCACGCCTTGAGAATATTGCCGAGTTCAGAAGAAGTGTATCGGAATACGATCAGGCCGTTCCCGGGGGAGACCTGCCTGGTTTCATGACGGGCATCAGTCTGGCTACAACCGTTGACGAGTACGAGGGAGAGAACAGCGGTAAGATTGCTCTTATGACCCTTCATTGCGCCAAAGGTCTTGAATTCAACACTGTTTTCATAGCGGGACTTGAGGAGGGTATGCTCCCTTTCATCAGACCAGGAGAATTCGCCCCCTCCGATATGGAAGAGGAAAGAAGACTTCTTTATGTGGGGATGACAAGAGCCCGGGAAAGGCTGATACTGACATGTGCATTGAACAGAAAAAGGGGCGGAGTATCTCAATCGGGTCCATCCAGGTTCATAGCTGAGATCG
>JAUVUL010000334.1 GCA_030600975.1 Candidatus Aegiribacteria sp. | reverse complement strand
TTCATGCCGGTGAAAAAAACGGAAGAGGTGTTCTGGTAGAATCAGCGAAAGCTAAGCAGAAGTTTGAAATTGCAGTTAAAGCTCAAAACCGGGGATATAACTGCCGCTTTTACAGGGCTGATCTGGTTGGAATGCCAAAGGCCCAAGCGCAGAGCCAATGATCTCTCCATGATGCAGGTAGAAATTGCAGGGCTTGCGCTGGCCGTAAACGTACCTGTCAATTCTGGTGTACTCTATCACGGTTCCCAGATCAAGCGGGTTGATATAAGCGGACAATCCTGCCGTCCAGCCGAGCTTGTTGGGCCTGTCTCCGGTATTCTCGTACTGGATATCGTCGATAAGGAGTTCACCGTAGGTTTCAATGCCTCTGAAAGGTTTCCATGACACGTCGAAGCTGAAAAACGCGTTGTCATCCACCCTTTCGTTCCACTGCACGGGGTACCAGGGAATAACGGGATTCATATACGCGAAATCCAACCCTTCCGCCTTGAAGAGAATGGATTCACAGAGGCCTATCCGAAGGTTTTCCCGCGGAGAAATATCCAGTCTGTGAGCGGTAAGATATGTACCTGAATCGCTGTCGACCGTGGAGGTGAATCCGGTGAATACCAGTGTGTGGAGCAGGTTAAACTGAATTTTCAGCATATCAAGAGGGGGACTGTTGTCAGAGATCAGCAGTTGCGTGTACCTGCCGGGGCCCCATCTCCGGGGTATTCTTCCGAAACTGAGCGAAACGATTTCATTATTCCATCGGAGATAGCCCCAATCCACATAGAGGTGCCTTCCTCTCTCCATGCCCTCGTGATAGGGAGAGAAGTAATCGGGCTCCTTCTCGTCGGAGCCTGTCCAGATCGAAAGTCTTTCATCGAGATACAGCCCGGGAAGAATATCGATGAAAAGCCTGGCTGTGGCCCCTGTTCTGGTCTCGAAACAGCCTCCGTAATTGAGTACTTCCCCGGCAACCGTTCCTGTCAGTGAGAATGCAGGGCTTTCCTGCCAGTATCCAATTGGCGAACCGCTTCTGCTGAAAAGGAATCTCTCGATACTCCCCGGTGAACCTGTTGATGAATTCTCATCGTTAAGGAAGCGGGAATCCACAAGTGGAAACGTTCCGGGGAGCATGGTCTCCGATTCCGTCTCCAGCATGTAAAGCCACCAGTTGAGAGGATCCTGAAGGGGTAGTCCCGTCTGCTGGACAGTTCCTATTAATAGTCCCGCCGCTATCACAGCTGCCGTCATCTATCTTCCTTTCTTCCTCTTCAATGTAACCACTGTCTCAACATGATCCGTCTGTGGAAACATATCAACAGGCTGTATTCCTGCAACTGCCCAGCCACCTTCACATATCACTTTAAGATCCCTTGCCAGTGAGAATGGGTTGCAGCTTACATAGACAATTTTCTCCGAGGCGACTCTTCGCAGAAGGCGTGAGACCCTGATTCCCAGTCCTGCCCGTGGAGGGTCAACGATAACAGTGTTCCAGGTCTGTTGCGCCCGAACAGTATCCAGCAGGAAATGCCTTGTTCTGCCGACCAGAAAGTCAATTCCTTTTATTCCGGAGAGTTCGGCAGCTTCTTTTCCGGATGCGGACGAATCAGGGTTCAGCTCGACAGAGGTCACATCTGCTCCCTCTGAGGCCAGGGGCAGACTGAAGGTTCCGCAGCCTCCGTAAAGGTCCAGGATTTTCCTGCCCCCCGCGCATAAGTCAGTTACAATAGAGATAATAATATCAGCGCAGCCGGTATTCACCTGGAAGAACGTACCTGGCCTCACCGGATAGGTATAACCACCTGCAATTTCATGGAGTACCGATCCCTTTGGATCAACCTTCCAGCCATCCCTGTCTTTCCATGCGATGATATCCGAATCACAGCCGCTGATTATTCCCTGAGATGAGGGGCCTGAAAACTCGAGCATGGCTTTTCCCGTTCTATCAGATGCTCTTACAGACACTCTACTGCTCCAATCCAGCTGTTCTTCAAAAAGTCTTTCGAATGCCTTCTGCCCCCTTCTGTTGAGCAGCGGGCAGCCATCAACGATCATGGTGTCTCCTCTGAAGCGGTGAAGTCCCGGCTTACCGCTCATAATGTCAAAGGAAACACGGTTCCGGTAGCCCTCCGTATCGGGCGATGGAATAACATCTTTCATGAGTTCATCAGGGTATTCGATACCGGCTCTCCCAAGTGCCTTTTCTACCCAGTTCCGCTTCCAGAAGAGCTGCCTTGAATAGGTCAGGTTCTGGAGGGAGCAGCCGCCGCATTCACCAAAACAGCTGCAGAAAGGATCGGTTCTGTAGGTCGATCTCTCAAGGATTGTAACCAGGTCCGCCTCGATAAGGTTCTTCCTGGCCCTTCCCGTTCGGCATCTGACGGTTTCACCGGGGAGGGCTCCCCGAACGAACACGGTTTTTCGGTTCAGGCTGGAGGAAATTCCTCCTACTCTGTTGCCAAGGGAAGTTATCTCAACAGTGATTACATCATTCATCAGAAATTGCCCGGATCAAAACTCCGCCTTCTCCTGTGCCATTCCCTTCGAAAGGTGGTGAAGCGGCGTTCTTCAACAGCCATCCTGATTTTGCCCATGAGTACGGAGAAGTAGTGTAGATTGTGAAGTGTCGCGAGAACAGGCGCAAGCCATTCCTTCGCATTGAAAAGGTGCCTGATGTAGGATCTGGAATAAGTGCTGCAGGTGTAGCATCGGCATCCCTGCTGAACCGGAGCTGCGTCATTTCTAAAACGGGCATTCCGTATGTTGATATGCCCTCCCGGAACGAAGAAGGCTCCGCCCCTGGCGTTCCTGGTAGGGACAACGCAGTCGAACATATCCACTCCGAGAGCTACAAAATCGACCAGATCCTCCGGTTTTCCCACTCCCATCAGGTACCTGGGCCTGTCTTCGGGGAGATGGTCGATACAGGATCTGACTGCCTTCATCATCAGGTTTCTGGGTTCGCCCACAGATACTCCACCTATTGCGTATCCATCGAATTCCATTCCAGCAAGAGCCTCTGCAGATTTTCTCCTGAGATCCGGATAAGCTCCACCCTGCACTATACCGAAGAGCGCCTGTCTGCCTCCGGTGTGCATTCTCCTGGCCCGTTCAGCCCACCTTAGGGTAAGATCCAGGGATTCCTTAGTTCGATCCCGGTCGTTGGGCTGAACGGGCCAGGAGAATGCACACCGGAGGCAGACAGGCGCTCTTCGGTAT
>JAUVUL010000107.1 GCA_030600975.1 Candidatus Aegiribacteria sp. | reverse complement strand
CTGGCCTATTGCGATTGCACCTCAGAACGCTGGAAGCTTTGAGTATGTAAGAGACGTGATATTCGAGAGGAATGACTGTTCTTGTAATTTAAATACCGCTGTTGCTCTGTATTTGTCATGTTACGAGACAACCATCAGGAACAACATCATTCATTCATCAGGTTATCAATCATGGAGAAGATCTATTGAAGTGACCAACCGAAATCCCGGCATGCCGGTTTCTGATCACATAAACATTTATAATAACACATTTTACAGCGAAGGCGGTTACTACTCGGTGCTCGATCTGGAGGGTAACGACTTCGTAATTAAGAACAATCTCGCCTATTCTCCAGATGGCGGTCAATTGGGAGGAATAGGAGACGTGTCCCACAACCTCATGACCTCAACAAATCCCTTTGTATCATCGCTGCCTTCACAGCCATCCGATTTCTGTCTCCAATCGGGATGTCCCGCTATTGACGATGGTATTGAAATGACCCTGTGGCATGATTATCTTCTCTATCCCCGGCCGAATAACGGCTTCTGGGATATCGGAGCAATGGAGTACTACGATTCCACGGGTATTTCCTTGAATTCAGATAACTTCCATGAAGGTATGTTTACTTTGAGCGGGAACTATCCTAACCCCTTTAGTTCCTTAACCCGGATCGGGCTGAATATCGAAACAGGTTCTGATATCAGACTCTCGGTATACAACATCTCCGGTCAGCTTATACAGATTCTCGCAGACTGCAATATAGATGCTGGTTCATTCGAATTTACCTGGGACGGCAGAGATGAAGACGGGAAACCGCTTGAGAATGGCATATACTTCGTTCATTTGAGAGTACTCGGAATAGGAGAAGAAACAGCGGAGATGATACTGATAAGATAGACTGTTCTGACCGGCAATGAAATCCAGTTTCCGATGCCGGGTTACAAAATCAGAATTGTCACCGTCGATGCTCCCCCTGCAGCTCCCGGAATGGTATTCCCGAACAGAGGGCAAGACAAATATGTTAGTGTACAGTAATATATGAATCAGTCACAGGACACTGCATGTAGACATCGTACTTCCTATGCTGGCTGGCCTGAGTATAATCAGGGATAGAATAAGATAATGAAACGGGGGTGATCGATCATGGTGAAACGAAAGGTAAAACCCGAACGTGACATTGAGAAATATTATTCTGCGAAACAAATGGTTGCGAAGATAAGGCGTTTAGCGGATTGCATCGAACAGGGCAAGAGATTTCGTATACAGATTGCAGGTGAACTTATTACCGTACCCCCGGATGCTACACTCAACATTGAACATGAGCGAGAGGGCGCTGAAGAAGAAGTAGAGTTTCAAATCAAGTGGCGAATCCACCAATAAAGGCATCTGGACTCACTGCAGAAGAAAGCGAGACATTGTTACCATATTCTAAGAGAAGGCTCTATCTAGATGGAAAGAGGTTCAACCAAAATGAGAATAAGGAAAGATCGTCGAAAAGACCGTACAGAAATGCCAATGGATGCTATAAAAAAGCAGCTTGAACATGTAGCCCATGATGGAGGCTTCAAGGCAGCTCTGTTATCTACCGAAGAGGGTTTTGCCGTGGTCGACATAGAATCCAGCCTGGATTCCAGTTCCTTGGCTGCCTTAGCTGGTTTCGTCTGGGAGATGAACAAAGACGTTCTTGACCTGACAGGCTTTAAGCAAATCGATCAAATCACTATGAGCGGGAAGACCGGTGATTCTGTCATCTGCCAATCCTTTGAAGTGATGGATCAGCCTGTGGTTCTTATCGTTATTGCCGACGTGAAGTCAGGATACCGTGAGCTGACTGATCACGCAGTTGAGGGAATAAAGCGTATTTTGGTCTAAATCAGATAAGACGTCAGGATTGAATGCCTTCAAATAACCGCACTGATTAATCGATTTTCGATCAAGCCTGCAAGATTCCATCCTTCCTGCAGGTATTCAGGAGCGCCAGAAGAGTACTGCTGATAACATTGTACTGTCACTATTATGAAGGACCTATGGAATTCAGATGCTCATATCCTATATTTATGAGTTCCTTTTTCGATTTTCCTGGCTTCAATTGTCTTCCCGTTATTAATTATTAGATAGAATGACTTTGATGTTTCTACAGTGATATCAACAGGATCTTCAATTGAATTTCTCCGGGCACAGACAATCTCAACAGGCGAATTACCAAATTTCATATTCCGGACTCCCATTTCCTCCGGAGAAAGCAGATTCCAGTAAACCGTATTTGCAGGAACATTCAGTGTGATGCCGATGTAATTTTCAATCAGCTGGGCAATCGGGCCGACAGCTGACCAGCCTATGAAATCAGGTTTTGCCAGGTTGCCGGGTTCAGCTGTTTCGGGAGAATAGTTTTCCCAGACAGTGCCGGTATCCCTGAAGACTGCAGCAATATTGTCCAGATGATTGCAAACGATTTCTCTTGCCAGTTGATGACGGTTATTGGCTGATAATCCTTTCACAATCATGTGATTGGTAGGTGCCCACACACTGCCCAGCCAGTAGTGACCTGTATTCTCGTATTCCGGATGGTCGGCGGATAGAGTCGGTACCCGGTGTTTCCGATTGAACGAATGTGGATTATTAAGATGGGATACTAATTTTGCGACTTGATGATCATCAGTAATACGTGCCCAGAGAGGCCAGAACGAAGCCACGGTTTTAACTTTCATGTACGAATCATCTTTATCCAGATCCCAGAATATCCCGTCTTCCTCACACCACATGGTTGAGTTTATCAGCCGTTTTAGTTCTTTGTAATGAGCCCTGAATTTCTGCTCGGTTGCCTTGTCGCCTGCAACCCGAGACAATTTCATTGAATAGTAAGCAGATAGAGCTTCAATGGAGTCGTAATCGATCCAGCTGTAAGGCGGATAAGGTTTATCAGCAATACTTCGTGGTGAGTTATCCATGCCGCTTCCCCATCCTGACCACCAGTAATGTCCGTTGATATGACGGCGGTTCTGTCGTATCCAGTCAGAATACTTTTTCAGAATTGGCAATATGAATGGAATACGAGAGGCGTCACCTGTATGGCAATAGTACTCGTATTCAATCCAGGAGAAAAGATTATTACGCGAGAACCAGCAGGTATCTGTGCCCTGATCATCCGCTCCGTCTGATTTACGTATCACCCCGGCAATAGCGCCATCGGCATGCTGCTTGCGATAGAAATTATCCAGACTGACTATATTCGGCAGTGCTCCCTGGGAATATTTCGCCCAGGCAATAGAAAAACATGTATCCCATTGGAAAATACGTCTATCAAATGCAGCATCAATGTATTGTTCAACAAATCCGTTTTCCGGTGTGCCCTGTTCCGTTTTGTTCAAACCGATCTGCCAGCATCTTTGATACATTGCGACTAAATCGGGTCGTGAAGGGATGATAGGTTCAGGTACAGTTTTCAATAACTTGTCTGCTATTCTGTGCTCCCTGATTCTGAAATTCACTCCAGTATTTTTTCCAGATCCTCAAGCGTATTCTCCATTTCATGAAGAGCCAGGTTCACAGGTTCGGGAGTCGTAAGGTCCACACCGGCTCTTTTGAGGAGTTCAAGAGGCGGCCTTGATGAGCCGCCTCTGAGGAATTCGATGAAACTCTCAACTGCGCCGGGTTCACCGGCCAGGATCATTGACGATATGTCAACAGCTGAGGAAAGCCCGGTCGCGTACTTGTATACATAGAAGTTGTAGTATAAATGGGGAATTCTAGACCATTCAGTAGCAATAAGTTCATCTTCATCATCCCAGGCAAAGCAGTCACCGTGATATAGCTTTACAAGATCGTAGTATGTACTGTTCAGGTAATCTGGCGTAAGTGGGTTGCCCAATTCGACATGTTCGTGGATCAGTTTCTCGAATTCTGCGAACATGGTCTGTCTCACCAGGGTGGACTTGAATGTACCGAGAAGGTGATCAAGCAGGTAGGCTTTTTCCTGTTTGTCATCCATTCTCTTGAGCAGCAGATCGATAAGGAGCATCTCATTTGTTGTTGAAGCGACTTCAGCTACGATGATCTTGTACTCTGACATATGATACGGCTGTGATTTCCTCGAGAGAAGGCTGTGCAAGGAGTGTCCGGCTTCGTGAGCCAGTGTGAATACACTCTGAAGTGTACCGTTGAAGTTGTGGAGTATGTATGGATGCGAATCGTAACATCCCCCCGAGTAGGCACCGGACCTCTTGCCTATGTTCTCGTACCTGTCCACCCATCTGTTCCTGAAGCCCTGAGCCAGGGCATCAACATACTCTCTGCCAAGAGGAGCTACTGCTTCAAGGGTCAGGTCTACTGCCTCATCCCAGCTGTAATCCGCTTTGGATTCAGGTACGATGGGAACGGAAGTATCGTACATGTGTGCTGAATCAAGATCCAGTGCATTCTTGCGGAACTGGAAATATCTGTGTAGCACAGGAAGGTTATCATGGACTGATTTTATCAGGGAATCGTATACCGAAACACTGACCCTGTCTTTGAAAAGAGAGGCCTCAAGGGCTGAACCATACTTCCTCGTCCTTGCCCTGAAGATATCCGATTTAACCTGCCCCTCCAGAAGGGCAGCCTTTGTTGCCACATTTCCCTTAACTTCGCCGTAGAAACCAAGGAAGGCGTCTTTTCTGACCCTTCTGTCCTTTTTCTGAAGGAACGCGCTTATGTTGCCTGTGGTAAGCCTGACACTGTTTCCGTTCTCATCCATGATCTCCGGTAATCTTGCCGGCATGTCAACGTTGCTGAGTTTTCCGAATGCTGAGCTGAACCCGCTGGTTATCTCAACGGTGTTTGCAAGAAGCTTCTCCTCATTCTCTGAAAGAGTGTGAGAACGGTATCTTAGAATATCCTGAAGCCATGTTCTATAAGGCTCCAGTTCCGATGTTTCCAGCCATGAATCGATAGTATCCTCGGGTATGGCCAGGATTTCAGGTGTGAAGAAGGATTGAGCAGCGTTAAATTCAACGAATCTGCTCCTGGTTCTGGAAACCATTCCGCTATACAGGGAATTCCCCAGATCCTCATCTCCCTTCATACTGGCATACACGAAGAGTTTTTCCAGAAGTCTGTGGTGTGATAACAGTTCTTCGATCGCGCCTTTAAGTGTTCCGGGATCTTCAGCGAGCCTGCCGGCCCATTTTTTCATGCTCTCCATAAAGGTTGCCGTTTTGCCGAAGTCCTTCTCCCATTCACCATCCAGGGCATAGACAGCTTCCACGTTCCATCTTGCTTCAACAGGGATTTCGTTTCTGCTTTTCAATTCATCAGGCATTCTTATCCAATCCAGTCTTTCGATTTCTTTCAGATAGTTTTTTCATGAATCTGTCAAGGTTAATAACGAATCTGATATGGGTCCCTTCTCCTATGATTCCGTGTTCATCGGATGCGGTTACGCAATAGACTATTCTCCTTCCGTCAACTTCTTTCACTGTGGCCCTGGCGGTGACAGTTTCGCCTACTGGTGTAGCCGAAAGATGTTCGATATCAACCTTGATTCCAACAGTGGTATATCCTTCGGGAAGGGAAGACTGAACCGCATCCATAGAGGCCTGTTCGAATAACAGGATCATGGATGGGGTAGACAGTACATCAATTCCGCCTGAGCCTACGGAAGATGCTGTTATTGAATCGTCGACAACGGTTTCAAACGAGTACTCAAGACCTGTTAGATGTTCAAGTTCCATCAATGCAATCCAGGGTTAATAGAAATGACCGGCATTTACAGTAAGCAACAACTAATATACATTATGCTTCACTGATTTCAATATTTCCTTTGGAAATGCTCTGTTCCGGTAAAAGTTAGGGATATTTATCTGCAGTATCGGAGAAAACTATGAAATTACCAGGATTTGTTCTTGCTGCTGCTCTCATTGTTTCCTCAGCCTGCCTGAGTAATTCGAACTCGGATGATTCCAGCAGTGAAACCATTGTAGTTCTTAATACCTTTGAATCTCCCGGTGAAAATATTACCGGGCTTGCATGGGGAGACGGATTCCTCTGGGCGGTGGACGCGGAAAGCGACAGAATTTTCCGTATAAACATCCTCACCGGAGAAATCATCGATTCCTTCAAATGCAGTACTCCCACATCATTCTCTGCAACCGGACTGGCATTCAGCGAAGAGCACGATTGGATTCTTCTTGGACTGTGGAATCACTCAAACAATGGGTACATATACTCCTATTCCCCCGGAGGTGAGTACATTGGCTCGGTTAGCATGTGCGGGGGTTGAGGCAATCCTGTCTCGTCGGTGACGGGACTGGCTGCACATATGGATTATCTCTATGTCTCCTCAATATCTCAAAACAGAACCTTTCGTTATTCACTTCCCGGCATATACGGCAGGACGAACAGCACTCCATTCGAAAGGAACAGCCGAACCAGGGATATAGCCCGTGATTCCATGGGACGTATCTGGGCAGCATCCGATGATTCCCGGATTCCCATTCGCTGCTGGGATTCATCCGGAGATACCGTTAAAGAGATAAGCAATAACATCATTTCATCCGCCGCAGGTCTGACAATTGATGATG
>JAUVUL010000196.1 GCA_030600975.1 Candidatus Aegiribacteria sp. | reverse complement strand
CGAAGCCATTTCGCCAGCATCGCATGAAGCTCCCGCATTGAAAAGGGTTTGTAAAGAAAATCGTTCATACCTGCCTTGAGGCACATAGCGCGCTGATCAGCCATAGCATGTCCGGTCATTGCAATGATTGGGATGACAACTCCCATTTCGCGCAATTTCGCTGTCGCCTTAAGACCGTCCATCACAGGCATCTGTACGTCCATCAGGATCAGATCGAAATCTCTTTCCCCGACCTTTTCCAATGCCTCACTGCCATTGACAGCCTCTATGTGTTCAATGTTCAACCGGTCAAGGAATCGTCCGGTTATCTCCCTGATAGTATCGATGTCTTCAACGAATAGTACCGGTATGCCGCTAAGGTCAGGGAGAGCACCATCGGTTGGAGTCATTATCTCCAGCTGTTTCCGATCAGGAATAAGTAAGTATATCCGGAAGAAGAAGGTGCTGCCCACATCAGTGGCACTTTCAACCCAGATACCACCGCCCATTCCATCCACAAGTCTCCTGCAGATAGTCAGGCCGAGACCTGTTCCACCGAATTGTCTTGTAATGTAACCCTCTGCCTGCCGGAAAGGCTCGAATAGAGAATCATATACCTCAGGTTTGATGCCGATTCCTGTATCTCTTACGGAGAACTCTGCCTCTATAGAGGACTCATCTGAAGAAATGAGAGACGAGGTCACTGTTATACTACCCTCTGAGGTAAACTTCGCAGCATTTGAGATGAGGTTCCGAAGGATCTGGCCGATCCTGAGTGGATCACCCAGAAGAACCTGAGGTATTTTCTCATCATGCTCGATCCGTAGTTGGAGACCCTTGTCGATCATATCCATCTCAAAGGCGGAGGCAGTCTCGCGCAGGACAACCTCAAGCTCAAAGGGTATAGACTCAAACTCGATTTTCCCAGCCTCTATTCGAGAAAAATCAAGGATATCATTGAGAACACCAAGCAGTGATTCAGAGGCGATATGCGCCTTTGTAAGATAATCCATCTGCTCAGGAGTGAGATCGGTCTCCATAAAAAACTGGAGCATGCCAAGGATAATGCTCATTGGCGTCCGTATCTCGTGGCTCATCATAGCAAGGAAATCACCCTTGGCTTTGTCCGCTGCTTCTGCAGCCTCCTTGGATGCCAGGAGTTCAACATTCCGGAGCCGGTAGATTTCGGCCTCGCGCTCCTTTTCCTGTAACTCGAAATCAGCCCGGATCTGTGCCAGATGCTGATTCTTCTTCTCGGTAAAAATCTCATCCTTCAACCTGGAGTATTGCCTGTTGTATTCCAGTGCCTCTTTATAGTATTCGGCTTCCTCGTAGAGAACCGTGAAGCTCTGCAGGAATCGCAGCTTGAGGTAGGGATCATCCATTTCAACCGCAATCTTTAGAGACCTGTTCAGATATTCCACGGCTTTCTGCATATTACCACCTGCGGACTCAATCTCGGCAAGGACCGATGAAGCAGCGGCTTCCACATATCGATTTCCCTCAGCGAGACTGATCTGCATGGCTCGGTCAATGTACTCCAGGGACTTTTTACTGTTTCCCAGCTTGAGATTGACACTACCGCAGTTGATTAGAGAAAGAGCCACTTCATCGAGATTCCCAATGTCTTCTCTTATCGAAAGAGACTCGAGGTAGTATTTCAGTGACTTCTCATAATTTTCAGTGTCCTGGTAGTAGACAGCAAGGTTGTTAAGTGCGGTTGATCTGACAAGTTCGTTTCCAGCTTTTTCTGCTGCGTCGAGAGTCAGCTTCACATATTTCAGATAGTTTTCATTATCATGCATCCGGCTGTAAATAATGCTGAGATTGTTATAACTTCTAGCAAATGTGGATGTTTCACCGATTTTCCTGCTGATGGAGAGAGACTTGTGGGCGTTTTTAAGTGCCTTCTCGTAGTCACCCGTAATACCCCAGTAGATGCTCATTATCAGGTAAGATCTCGACTCTCCGCTCAGATCAGAATATTCCAGCGAAAGTTCAAGAGCTTCCTCGACAAGGCAGCGCATTCTCGATTTATCTCTAACGCGGAGCATGAAGGACAGATCAAGCAGAGGATTTATCCTCTCCTGTCCTACAGCGTAATCAAGGATTTTCTCAAGATCCTGAAGTGCTTCCATTTATCTTCCCATGCAGGTCAATGTAGCGGTTCAACTATTTATAACTATTTATTATCTGTCTGACGAGGTATCTACGGCAATTCTGTCATTGCTTTCATAACAGAGCAGTATTGCGTCATCGGACCATCAGGATATGCAATCAGCATTTGCGTAATGAAGGTGATATTATATTACCCGCTGGTATAATACATAGAATTACGCAGGAACAAGCAGGACTTGATTGACGTTGATTATTAAAGGAATAATATTTCACTTGATATTTCCAATCAATTAAGGAGGTTTTTATGAAGGTAGTAATCCTCTGTCTATTCCTCGTTTTATCGGCTGTCACTGCTAACAGCATCGTGCTTACGCTGGATGCGCCTGACACCAATATCAGCGGCCTTGCCTGGGGTGACGGCAAACTATGGGCTGTCGACGAGATGACGGATTACGTTTACAGTATTGACCCTACTTCCGGATCAGTGCTGAGCAGTTTCTACGTAAGTCACTCATCAACCTACTTCCCTACAGGTCTCGCATACAGTGAGTCTTTCGATCTTGTATGTGTAGGACTATGGAACAACGCGACAACCGGATATGTTTACAAATATACACCTTCGGGGTCATTCGAAGGTTCTGTGAGTATGTGCGGTGGTTGAGGCAACCCTGTCTCGTCGGTGACGGGACTTTCAGCACAGAATAATTATCTCTATCTTGGCTCAAGATCACAGAACAGAGTATATCGTTACACTATGCCCAATATCAACTACAGGACTACAAATGTCTATTTCAACGGATATTCACAGACTCGAGATATCGCCATCACACCTGATACCATAGTATGGGTAGCATCTGACAATACAAGTATTCCTGTCAGGGGATATAACCGATCAGGAGTAGTAGTTGATTACATCGATTCCGGTCTTGTATCTTCTGTGAGAGGAGTAGCCATTGATCCTGAGGGATACCTCTGGGTAAGCAATATGCAGGCGGACAAGATATACAAGATTGACCTGACAGAGGGTATCGAAACTTCAAATCCGGATAATCCCTTGAATATCACAGTCTCATCGAATCCATTCCTCTCTTCTGTTATTATTACAGGAGAAGGATTTGCAGGAAACAGCGAGATTACAATTTTCGACATTCAGGGTCATCTGATAATGCAGGATTCCTTTAATGGTTCATACGCATGGGATGGTTCTTCTTCCAATAGCACACCGGTTCCCTGTGGAACCTATTTCGCCGTTGTGATTGATAGCAACGGTAACTCAGTTTCGGCTAAACTTCTCCGACTTTAACTGAGGAGCAGGATTACAGGAAACTGGATTTCCGGCCATGCTGTGATTTGTTCACAACATAGCACTCGTCTTTCCTTGTACCTCGATTTCTCCACTGAACAGACAGGAAACCACATAACTATGCCAGGTTAATGATACGGATGTCCTGTAACTGCTCTGGAAACCCCACATCGGGATACACCTTCCCAATGAAATCGGATTACTGACATCTCTGACATGCAACGGAATCAAAGTAATACGATTGAATGTGCACCACGGACGAAAAAGGATTTACATTCTTCCCAGTTAAAGGGAACAAGCATCCGGGGCATGGGTTCCTTTTCCGCATCCTCGAAGTACGTCAGGCTCTTGAGAATATTGTAAGTGTTGATTCTAAACGAATCATACTTCTCCGGAAGAAGGCTGAAATATTCCTGCAGCGTAGTCTCTCCGCGAAGAATGGTATAGAGGTCTATAAAGTCCTTTCGGCTGCCTCTGTTACAAATCGCCAGGAGTTTCATCAGAGCGATTTCGCGGATATCCGCAATTTTTAATTTTCGATATTCGATTCCCTTGAAGATAAAGGGGGAACCAGTTCGAAAGAATGACAGTTTCGTACCTCGAAGGAGTACAGTCAGGGTATGCGAAGCCTCCTGAAGTGTTTCGTATGTACCGTAACATCGGAGATGCTCGTGCAGTTCTCTTGCATCAGTAAGGTCGGTTCTGAAAAAGTCAAAATCGTCTGAAATCCTATGACCCAGTTGCAGAGCAAGGCCTGTTCCCCCTGCCAGTATCCAGTTCTCCAGTATTGATGAAGGACCGGATTCAAAATCCCTTAGAAGTTCCAGGCTGTTTTTCGTGAGGACTTTTTCATGCATGGCATACCCTCTTTCTTCAGAATGTTGTTCCAGAAAACCCTTGTTTTCAGGGACAGCCTGGTGGTTTTCAGAACGGATTCGAGAAACAGATCGCGGCCCATGAGAATCTGAAGTGAATGAATATCTTTCAGCTGGCCTGACTCCAGCACTCTTTCCACTGCCCAGATGGGATATTTATCAAGTATCTCGGTGTTAAAATCGCTATCCCAGAAGAGTCGTTTAAGACCATCAATAAGTTCAGATTCACTCATTTCCGTTCGATAGTTTCCTTCATTGGGAATGAATTCTATTTTCAGCCTGCAACCCAGGGCTATAGCGAGTTTTCTCAGAGTTGAGACTTCGAACCTTGTCCAGTCGTTTTCGTATCTTGATAGTGTGGCAGGGGAGGTATCGGCAAGCCTGGCGAGTTCTGAAAGGGAGAGACCAGACTCGCGTCTGCGTTCCCTGAGTTTCTCCGAAATTGATAATTCATCCATCATGCTATTATCATACATGATAACACTTGATTGGTCAAACTGAGAATAAGCTCAGGTTAACCCCTATTCCCGGGTCTGATCATGCAATATATTTTGAACGACAAATGGCTTTCATAATACAGAGAAATGAGACAACTGATGTCAGTAGTGTCCAAAACGGGTAAACTTCCCCATAACAAT
>JAUVUL010000052.1 GCA_030600975.1 Candidatus Aegiribacteria sp. | reverse complement strand
GCTTGAAAAGGATGATATTGTTGTTATTACCGGTTATCGGAGGCGCATTTATAAAGCGTGCGAAATCGTAGGTCCGGAGGTTGATGAGAGATACATAAATGAAATGCTTGGGGAGATTCTGAGTATCTGCCTGACCAACAAAGAGCTGGATGGCCAGACATTCACGGGAATATTCAGCAGGTATGGACAGGGATGCTTTGTGCACGGTATTTACAGGCAGGGGCACGAACTCCCCCTGGTCCCCAACCTGAAGTTGTTCACAGGTGATGTTTTAAGGGTTATCGGCAGCAGACCGGATGTTGAGAGGCTTGTCGATGTTATCGGATACCCGGAGCGTGTATCGCAGATTACAGATCTGGTTACAGTGGGAATCGGGATTATCGCCGGTATTCTTGCCGGTCTTCTGGCAATTAACGTTGGAGGTATTCCCATAACCCTGGGGGTAGGCGGTGGAGTCCTTGTTTCGGGGATATTCTTTGGATGGTTGAGATCCAGAAGGCCTACATGGGGAAGTATACCGGTGCCTACTCAGTGGATATTCACCAGTCTGGGGCTTAACCTGTTCATAGCATGCGTGGGAATTTCAGCCGGCCCAAGGGCTGTGGCTGCTATGCAGCAGGCGGGAATTAATATTTTCCTTGCCGGAGCATGTCTTACGGTTATTCCCCATGTGCTTACATGGCTTTTCGGCCTGTACGCCCTTAAGCTGAACCCTGTTCTTTTGCTTGGGGCCATGACAGGGGCTGGAACGTGTACCGCCGCATTGAATTCTGTAAAAGATGATACGGACAGTTCTATACCGGTAATCGGATATACGGTCCCCTACGCCATAGGCAATGTGCTTCTTACCGTATGGGGCGCGCTGATAGTGAGCCTCATATGACAGAGACGCATTATACTGCTTCGAGACAGCCGGGCCATCTGAATAGATAGCTCGACTTGCCATTGCGCTTTTCTATCATGATACTCTGTTAAGACAATAGGGGTTTCCCTTAAAGGAGAGTATCATTTTGAATAGTTGTATAAAAAGATGCTTAACATAATACCAAGACATATAGCGAATGAATTCAGGAACGGTAAAATCGGAGGTTCTTTCGCGGCCTGTGTGATTCATGTTGACATTTCCGGGTTTACAGCCATGACAGAATCCCTTCTGTCGCTGGGGAAGGAAGGCGCGGAAGTCCTTTCTTCTGTCCTGAACAGGATAATGAAATCTGTTATCGGAGCAATATACCGGAGAGGTGGATTTGTAACAGGTTTTGCAGGGGATTCCCTCACGGGAGTTTTTCCGGAAGATGACAGACAAATTGCGCTTAAATGCGCAGAAGCGATACAGAATCTCTTCCGGAGGAAAGGATTACTGAACACACCAGCAGGTGATTTCAAACTCTCTGAGAAAATCGGTGTTGCCAGTGGACTTGTTACATGGGGCATAGTCGGTTCGAAAGAAAGAAAAGCTTTCTACTACATGGGAGAACCTATAGGGCTTTCCGCTGCTGCCGCTGACAAATGCGCACCAGGTGAAATGAAAACAGCGAATAACTACTTTGAATCTTTTACTTATTCTGATGTCGTCAACACGGAGCCGTTTCCGTCTGTTACGGAATCTATGAGAAGTGTGAGTAAAAATATTGCCTCCCTTTTTACTCTGCGTAAAATTCTGGAATATCGTCAGGCAGGAGAATTCAGAGATGTTGCTTCTGTTTTTGTTTCTGTCGACGAGCCAGAAGACAAACATATTTTTAGCGATTACATTAAAACTATACTTGAGAACGTTGAATCGATGGGGGGTTACTTCAACACTTTCGACTTCACCGCTTCCCCGCCGAGATTTCTGATTCTATTTGGCGCACCTGTTTCCTTCGAGAATAATCTCCAGAGAGCAGTTGACCTCGCAGATTCCATTCGCCGCCTGTCACGGAATCAGGCCAGGATCGGAATTGGCTACGGTCGCGTATATGCCGGAAGTGTAGGAACCAGCAGAAGATGCACCTATACAGTGCTTGGCAGCGAAGTCAACCTGGCCTCACGACTCATGGAGGTGTCAGACAAAGGTGAGATACTGCTTACAAAACAAGCCAGCAGAAAAGCTTCATTTCTTTTTCGCACTGAGCGGAAAGGCAATCTGAGGTTGAAGGGTGTTTCAGAAAAGGTTGATGCATTTACTCTGTCAGGGCGTATTGGCGGAGGTCAAAGTCTGAGGATGGAATCCTGTTTCGTCGGAAGGATATCAGAGCTGGACAAGCTGCTTGCCTTCATGAAACCGGTTCTTGAAGGAAAATTCGCCGGAGTGGCTTACATTCACGGGGAAGCAGGTATAGGGAAATCAAGACTTGCGGCAGAAGCGGTAAATAAATTAGGAACACAAATTAATATAATTGTACTGGAATGTGACGAAGTACTCAGAGGCAGTCTGAATCCATTCATAAGTTATTTCAGAGAATATTTCAATCAGATTCCCTCTAATGAGAGGGACATGAACAGTACTGAATTCTCAAGACTTTTCAGTGAACTGCTTTCAACCTGCGGGAATGATGATGCTCGATCGGACCCCGTTCTTTCAGAACTCGTTCGTACAAAGTCAATGCTCGCTGCCCTTCTTGGGGTCGTCTCGGAAAACAGTCTTTACTACCAGCTTGAGCCTGAACAACGCTTTGAAAATACAATGATAGCGATTAAAGAGTTCTTCAAAGCAAAATGCATAATGAACCCTCTTGTCTTTGTTATTGAGAATTTCAGCTGGGCCGATCCGGACACGGTAAGAGTGCTTTCCGCTCTTACCAGGAATGTCAGCAATTACCCTGCAGCGGTTCTTGTGACCAGTCGAAAGACCGAAGACGGAAGTTTACCGAAATTTGAAACAGGAACTGATATTACCACTGAAACAATCCTGCTTGACACACTTGACAGGAAGCCCATTACACAGCTTATCGAAAGGATTCTCGGATGTCCCGCAGATGAAGATGTCATCTCTTTCATTTACGGGAAAGCGGATGGCAATCCCTTCTTTATAGAGCAATTCTGCCTGTTCCTGAAAGAAAAAGGTCTTATAGATTTCTCTGATGATCTCTGCAGGCTTAAAGACTCAGGTATTGAAGTTCCTGAAAGTATAAGAGCAGTGATAATCGCAAGGCTTGACCGATTGTCTACAAGACTCCGCAGGCTTGTTCAGACAGCGGCAGTGCTTGGAAGAGAATTCGACGTAACGGTTTTGTCTGAAATGCTGCGGGGCGCGGATATTAAAAGCGTTCTTCATGAGGGAGAAGGAGAGAAGATCTGGTCGGCACTCAGCGAGATCATCTACATCTTCCGTCATGCATTGCTTCGAGATGCAGCTTATGAAATGCAGCTGAAGAAAAGGTTGAGAATACTTCATGGTATTGCTGCCAGAGCTATGGAATATCTGTACGGAGATAAGATATCCAGAGCTTCTGACCTTGCGTATCACTTTGAAAAAGGTGGTCTTCTCGCTTCAGCCAAGAAGTATACAGAGATTGCCGCTTCATGTGCTGAACATGACTATAGAAACGAGGAAGCAGTATCCTTTTACAGAAAACTTCTTGATTATACCGATGATAAGAAAATGCGGCTCGAAATAAATTCAAAAATCGTGGATATTCTGATTCGAACAGGAAATCTGAGCGAAGCAGAAAGTATTCTCAGAGTCAACATATCAAAGGCTGACAACCAGAAAGAGATGAACATGCTTGCAGATAATCTGCTCAATCTCGGGCTGGTCATGAAAACCAGTGGAGATCTTAAAGAGGCAGAAAATCTACTGCTGAAATCTCTTTCAGTATACAGCAATCTTCAGCAGAAACAGAAGAAGAAAAAGGGTATTTCTGAAATAGCTGCTAAACTCACCGACCTGTATCTCCATCTAGGTGATATCGACAAAGCCATGGAATATGCGGAGCTGGGGCTGGCTTCTGTCGGAGATTCCGATGACTACCTGCTCAGGATCAATTCTCTTCAGTCTACAGCCAGTGTTCAATGGGTAAAATGCGACTTTGACGGTTGTTATGAAAGTACCAAAGAAATACTGAGACTTGCCAGACAGGAAAACAACCTGAGCGCGATGGTTGCTCCGACTGGAAAGCTTGGAAACTGTTGCTGGCGCAAGGGAAGAATAGGCGATGCGGAACAGCATTATAAAGAGCAGCTGGAACTCGCTCTCAAGGTTGGTTACAGGCAAAAGGTGGGAGGTGCACTGAACAACCTGGGCAATATCTATCACATCCAGGGAAACTATTCAGAATCGATGAACTGCTATTCCCGACGTCTTAACATAGCCTACGAAATGGGAGATCAGAAAGCAATTGCAACTGCAGTCGGTAATATCGGGGTTCTTCTCTTCAGTCAGGTAAAATTCGAGGAAGCCGGAACGTATTTTGAAAAGATGCTTCAGATCTGTCAGGAAATCGAATACAAAAAGGGTGAAAGCATCGCAACAGGAAATCTGACAACTATTTTTCTCGATCTTCAGGAACTTGACAAAGCTATGGAGTATGCGAAGAAAAAACTTGATATCTCCGAGCAGATCGAGGATAAACTGGGTACAGCTCAAGCTTATGGCCTGATGGGTTATGTTTTTCGCGAACTTGAGAATTACGATCAGGCCAAAAAATATTTTAGTCTCAAGCTGAACAAATCAACAGATCTTGAAGACAAGAAAGGATGCGCGCACGCAAACTGCGATCTTGGCGATATTGCCAGGATCCAGAATGATCCGGTTAAAGCGGCAACTTTTCTGGATACTGCCATAAGGCTGCTGCGGGAACTGGGGGCAAGAAACCTTCTTTCCGATTTTCTGCTGTTGCGTGCAGAGATAGCTTGTGATCTGAAGAAATACGGTGAAGCATCCATTTTAGTCAATGAAGCTCTTGATCTGTCTGAAGATATAGGTCAGCAAGAGATTTTTTTCAACCTTCATCTGTTGAAAGCCTCGATCCTGGCATGCACTTCAGATATTTCTACAGGTGTTGCCGTGCTTGAAAAAATGCTTTCAGTCGAGGATACTGAAGAACATCTGGCAGCTCTTTACTGCAGGATGTACAGAATAACGGGAGAAGAACAACACAGACGAAAAGCTCTGGACCTCTATGCAGCACTCAGAAGTGATAAGGTATCCAGGAAAATCAGGGAAAAAATCAGATTCCTTTCAGAGGACATGTAAATATGATCATCTTTTCAGATGACCTCCTTCTCTCCGTATGGGGTACCTGAAGAAGGGAGGATTCCGGGATTGAACGACACAGAGTATGCATTGAGACTGCTTCTTAAGCGATTTCTGATTTCACTGCCATTCTTTGCAATAAGTGTAATATTATTAGTAGAGCTTTCATTCCCGATATCTTTATGGGCTGTACTTCCGCTATGTCTCCCCGCCTTTATCATGTTGGAACCCTTATCCCTTTTAGTTTCAAACCCAATTGGATCGATATTCAATCCAAAGTCAGTTAATCGGGAGATCAATCTCGCGTTCAGCATACCAGAAGCGCGAATAATGGACGGCATGTATGAAGATGCTCTTGATCTGCTGAAGAAAATGATACCCAGAGATCCGCAGAGACTCGAGGTATATATGCGGATAATGAACCTGGCTGTCCATCATATGAAGCAGTCCGAGATAGCAAAGGAAGCATTTCATGCCGGGATAAAAAACCTGAAGAATCTCGGAGAAAGAAAAATTCTGGCCTTTGAATACAGAAGACTAATGGATCTATGCAGGGATACTAATGGTTATGAACAGGACGATTAACGAATCGGGAACACTAATACTGTCCCATTTTGTTCAATCGTCTGGCCTTTTTCTCCATTTTACTGAATATCATTAGTCCCAGAACAAGGTATAGAAGGCTGTTGCCGGCTATGAACAGGTACCACCACACCGGGTAAACATGTCCCCTTACAATACCGTTGCGTACCGTGGCTGCTCCGGCCACAAAGGGCAGAAATGCGTAAGGGGTTATGGGAAATGTAGGAAGAAACATGAGGCCGATGAGGCCGAAGGACAGAATCCCGTTCACTGAGCCTATTCGTTTGTGGATTAGCCCGATACCACCCATCATGAAACTTATTCCCACAAGAGAAAGAGTGGACAGCAGCACCATTGCGTAAAGGTACAGCAGGTTGATGTTCATCCATCTGCCTGTGGCTGCCATGGAAATGTAGAGCATGGCTGTAATGAAGATGAAATTGAAGACCATGTTCATTACGGCTTTAACGAAGAATATCTTATCTGCTCCCATAGGAGAAAGGTAAAGCTGTTCAAGTGTTCCCCTCTGGGATTCGCTCGTTATCTCGGTACCGGTATTCTGAAGTGCAAGCATAGCGCTTACCCACAGCACGTAACCGACAAGCATGCTGTCCAGAGAATCACCGGTTACACCGGTGCCGCCAATGGTCTTTATACCCCAGAACATTCCCATGAATATCAGGAACATGACACCAAAACCCATCAGGGTATTGAAAAGGTATCTGCGGAGGGTCCAGTAAAGCATTTTTCCCTCAGCTGCCATCAGGTGCAGCATTTTCATTCTGTCTCCTCCCTTATTACCTCAAGGAAGATGTCCTCCAGATCGTTCTCTACCGTGTGGAAGTCAAGCAGTTTTGTGTCCGCTTCGTGCAGTATCTTCATCAGGGGGATCAGGTGATTCACGGTTTCCAGCTCAACTTTGATTGAACAGCCTGATGCTGACACATTACCCAGTGTTGATATCTCATCCAGAAGGCGGCTTTGAGGTTCGCGCTCCAGATCCATTCTGAAGTACTTTCTGGCGAATTTTTCCTTCAGGGATTTCACGGTTTCATGAGAGATTATTTCTCCCCTGCGAATGATGAGTATTCTTTCGCAGATGGATTCGATGAAATCCATATTGTGGGATGTGATGAGAATCGTCTTCCCCTCCTCCTCCACAATATTCAGAAGCCAATCTCTTATAGTACGGCTGATCTCCACATCCAGTCCCAGCGTGGGTTCATCAAGGAGAAGTATGGATGGATTGTATATAAACGCGCAGGCCAGAGCACATTTCTGCTTCATTCCCGATGAGAACTGCCTGATTTCCTTGTCGGCAACATCGGAGAGCTCCAGGCTCTCCAGAAGATAATCTGCCCTCTCGCTGATCGCTTTGTCCGGAATACCTCTGATCCCCGCGAAGTATGTAAGATTCTCTCTTGGGGAAAGATGCCAGTATATGTTTCTGGCTCCCTCAAGAATTGCTCCGACATTTTTAAGGATTTCTTTTCTTTGTCTTTTGACCGAAATACCGTTTACCTCAATCGAACCTTCATCAAATTCGATGATTCCAAGAATAGATTTGAGGGTTGTGGTCTTTCCCGATCCATTCGGACCCAGAATTCCAAGTATCTCACCGGCGCGTACATCAAAGGAAATGCGGTTCAATGCAGTCAGATCTTTGTACGTCTTCACCAGGTCTTTGACTCGAATGCAGATCTGTGACAATTGCATCTCCCCGGGATTATTATGACTGAATATTCATCGATTGGTCAATTATATGCAAATTTCCCGCCATCCATAAAGATTCGTTGTGGAGTGCCTGCAACTCATACCCGCGGGAAACAGTATTTCAGAAGTAGAGGTTATTCTTAACAGCAGGGGACACCCACTGAATGTGCATGTCCCATAGAACGGGATGCCTGTATTTACTCTATGAAACCAGCTTTTATGGCTCCCCACGTGGAACATTCAAGATTCGACGTGCAATGATCATATAAATGTATCGTATTTGTATTCCAGTCGCTAACAAAAAAGCCGGGGCCATCAAAATCCAGATCATATTTATAAGCGATATCGTTAGGTGAGGCTGAAATATTGTAGGTAAGTCCTGTCAGAGATCCGGTATCTGAATGCTCCACGAGTTTATTGCCACCGTACCAGTCGCTTATCCAGATGTAAAGATTGCTTTGGTCCCAGACGCATGCAATGCCGAAAGCGCCCACTTCACTGTAGCTCCAGCTGCTTACCACTGAATGTGCACTCACATCGTACTTGTAGATTATGGGATTATCATCCGCCACGAAATTCTGATCCACCGTCCACAGATAATCGCCGTCCCATTCACATCCGCCCATACCACCGGTGATGAATGTCGATCCAAGATCATAGACATCCGGCGTACCCATTGGAATTCCCGAACCGTCAAGCTGCCAGGTATAGAGG